>NZ_UFQO01000001.1:0-300000 GCF_900497595.1 Treponema pectinovorum | reverse complement strand
TATAAAAATTTCAATCTTTTGCTTTTTCATTTTCTTTTTTAAAGATTTTTTGGGATTTTCTACGTTGACTTTTCCTTTTTGGCAGAAAATTATCGTGATAAAATTGCCTGTTGTATTTGAAAGTTTCCCTTTAATCAGTTTTATAGCGACAATTCCTGGAACTATTTTTTTTACAGCACTGACATTTTTTTTCTATGTAAGTTTCATAAAGGAAGATAAAAATGACTAAATTGATTTTTTATTATATTTTTGCAAGCTCTCTCATTTTTTATTACGGAGTTGGAATAAATCGTCTGCTCTCTTTAAAAAGAGGTGTAAAAACATATCTTTTAAGCCTTTCTAAAACTCTTTTTTTAACGGTGCTTACGACAAGTTTTTCTTATCTATTAAATTTTTTTGTTTTAAAAAGGCTTTCCGCAGAAGTTTTAATGCCACTTTTTATGTGCATAATATTTGTTGCGCTGTCTTTTTTATTTAATTTTCTCATAAAGGCGGAATCTTTTGAGCTTGGCGAAGATTATGTTTTGCCTTTTATGATAGTTTTAATGAGTTTAACAGAAAGTTTTTCGTTTGTTTCTGCTTTATTCATATCTTTGGCAAGCACTGCTTCTTTTTATTTGCTTGTCCTTTTTGTGTTTGCTCTAAAAAAACGATTTGACCTGTATAAAAATGGCGATGAATTAAAGTCTTTCAATGTTCTTATATTCAGCATTGCTGTTTTACTGATAATTTTTTATTGTTCTGATGTTTCTTTTCTTAATTTTATATTAAAATAAAAAAGTCTTTTTTATAGATTATATTGCTTTACTTTTTTGTATTATGGAGGAACTGTGAAAACCCTAAACATCTGTTTTTCGTTAACTGTTAATTCAACAGTTCTTTCTGAATTTTCTGCTCAAGACAAACTTTATGAAAAAGTATTAAAAAATATAATATCTTATCTGTATAAAAATCCTTCAAGCAAGATGAGTTTTTCTTTTTCAGGACTCCAACTTGAATGGCTTGAAAATAAGCATCCAGAATTTCTAACGCTTTTAAAGCAGCTTTTAGCACGCAAACAGATTGAACTTTTAGGTGGGGGATATTACAATCCGGTTTTTCCTTTGCTCTTTCCTATAGATAGAACAGGCCAGATAGAACTTTTAACAAGTGAATTGAGGCGATTGACAGGTAAAAGACCAAGAGGAATGTCTGTATTGAGTTCTGTATGGGATAATTGTCTGGTGCCTTGTTTCCAAAACTGCGGAATGGAGTGGGTTGAACTCGACAGTTCACTTATTTCGCATCAAAATGAGCGCTATCTTCCAATAATCGTAAGTGAAAATGGAAAATCCGTGAAAATTTTACCTTCCTATAGAAATCTTGAGCAAGTTATAGAAAAAAATATTTCTCCAGAAGCTTATATAAACTCACTCTTAAAACAAATAGAAAAATCGACAAAAGATGATTTTCACTGTGCATACACAGACGACAGGATAATTTCTGTAAATACAGAACCAGAAACTATGGAAAAACTTTTGAGATCTGACTGGATTTTTGAATTTTTTGAAGCGGCAAAAGGTGATTTTCCTAAGAATGTGAATCTCTGCCTTCCTGCAGAATTCATAAGAAAATCAAAAGAATTTGTTCGCTCTTACATACCTTCTGGCGTTAGAGCGGATATTGCAAAATGGGCTTTAAAACCGTACGAACCAGAAGAAAAAAATAATACACCACTTACAATCCACAATTTTTTGCAAACCTACCAAAGATGTGGCGCTCTTTATAACCGCATTCTCTATATTTCTATGCTGATAGGGAATAGTCATGGAGATAAGGCAAGGAAAAATTCTGCAAGGGCTTCTTTGTGGAAGGCTCAAGAAGGAGAAGCATTAATATGCTCTCCCGATGGAATTTTTGCAAACAACGCTATGAGGCAGGACGCTTATAGAAACCTAACAGAAGCGGAAAAATACATTCGCGAAGCTTCACCTTTTAAAGAATCTGTAACTTCTTATGACTACAATTTAGACGGACGCGAAGAATATGTTTGTTCTATGGAAAAATATACAGCCTGCATAACTCCGCGAGGTGGCGAGATAAATGAACTTGATATAATCCACAATACTGGAAATTATGCAGACAATTTAAGCAGAATAGAAAAATTTGACGGTGTTACAGATTTTTATGAGAGAGGCCTTTTTGTAGAGCATCTATTTGATAAAGACGAATTTGCAGAATATAAAAAAGGTTTGCCAACAGGCTGCGGAATTTTTTCGAGAGTTTTATTTGAACAAACAGAATTTTCAAGTTCGAGAAAAGAGATAAAACTCAAAGGGCAGGGAAACTATTCAAATTTGGATTTACCAGTTAGCCTCAGAAAAAAATATTTGATGAATTCAAGCGGCTTTACCGTTCAATATATTTTAAAAAATGAAGGGCCAATAGCGTTTAAAGGAGCCTTTGTCGTAGAATCAAACTTTGCTCAGACAGATTTTACAACAGCTCAGACAAATTCTTACAGAGTAGATCTTGTAAGTAGCGGCGAAAGCATAACTTTTGACAGGATTTCAAATCAGCAAAGTCAAAAAGCCATCTCTTATATGAGAGTTACAGACAGTTCAAACGATATATCTTTTGTTTACGAGCCAAACGAAGAATCTGGCATAACTTGCGGCCCTATGTATTTTAGAAGACCACAAGTTAATTCATATCTATCACAAATTAGCGGAACAACTTTTGTCGCATCTCTTTTTTGGAACGTAGATCTTGCCGCAGGAATGGAGATGGAAAAAACAATAAATTTCACGATAATAACTCCTAAAAAATCACGTGGAAAGAAAAAACAATAAAATCATATTCTTATTTGAGATTTGTATAAAAAAAGCATTTTTTGTATAATCTTAAACCATGGAAAATATAAAATTAAACCGAAAACTCATAACATCAGCACTGCCTTATGTAAATAATATCCCTCATCTTGGCAATTTAATTCAGATGCTTTCTGCTGATGTTTTTGCACGTTTTTGTCGCGAACGCGGATATGAAACTATGTATATCTGTGGCACAGACGAATACGGAACTGCTACCGAAACTAAAGCACTAAAAGAAAACAAGACTCCAAGAGAACTTTGCGATTATTATTACGCAATACACAAAGATATATACGAATGGTTCAATATCGCTTTTGACAAATTTGGAAGAACTTCAAACGAAGAATGTACAGAAATAACTCAATCGATTTTTAACGATTTGGACAAAAACGGGTTTATAACAGAACATACAACAGAGCAGCTTTACTGCCCAAACTGTAAGATGTTTCTTGCAGACAGATATGTTGATGGAACTTGCCCCAAATGTGGAGCAACCGATGCTAGAGGCGACCAATGCGATACCTGTGGATCGCTTTTAGACCCAACGCAACTTTTAGCACCTAGATGTCATACCTGCGGTTCAACTCCAGAAGTAAAAAAGACAAAACATCTTTACATCGATTTACCTTCTATCGCACCGAAACTTGAAGAATGGATGGAAAAGGCGAGTAAAGAAGGAAGATGGTCTGAAAACGCGATAAGGATGACAAAGGCCTGGATTCGCGACGGACTTAACGAAAGGGCAATAACGAGAGACTTAAAATGGGGAATAAAAGTTCCAAAACAAGGTTATGAAGAAAAAGTTTTCTATGTTTGGTTCAATGCTCCTATAGGTTATATTTCTATAACAAAACAGCTGGAAAATGAATTAAAAGCAGCTGGAAAAACTTCATTCGACTGGAAAAAGTGGTGGCTTCCTTCGGAAAGCAGCGAAAAATTCGACACAAAAGTTGATTTATTTCAATTCATAGGGAAAGACAACATTCCTTTCCACACGGTTGTATTTCCTTGTTCAATGATTGGAACAGGCAAAGATTACACGAAACTTTTTCATATGTCTTCCACAGAATTCTTAAATTACGAAGATGGAAAATTTTCAAAATCAAAGGGAATTGGAGTTTTTGGCTCAGACGCAAAAGAATCTGGAATTCCTGCTGATGCCTGGAGATTTTACATATATTATAACCGACCAGAAAATCAGGATTATCAGTTTACATGGAAGGATTTTCAAGAAAAATACAACAAAGAATTGATTGGTAATCTTGGAAATTTGGTGAATAGAACTCTCCTTTTCATCAATAAAAATTACGAAGGAAAAATTCCTCTCGGACAAAAAGATGAAAAACTTTGGAAGGTGGTTCTAGAAAAAGAAAAGAAAGTTACAGAATTTTTAGAATGGGCCGAATTAAAATCCGCACTCCACACGATTATGGAAATTTCTGACCTTTGCAATAAAGCGTTTCAAGCTGCAGAGCCTTGGAAAACCATAAAAGAAAATAAAAAAATCGCAGACGACGTTCTTTTTAACCTTGCTTACATCATAAAAGATTTGATGATAATGATTCAGCCATTTTTGCCTCAGTATTCGCAGGTGATTGCAGGTTATTTTGGCAAAAAAATATACACTTCAACTTTTGCAAATCCTGGTGCAAGCGATGCTTTGGTTTGGGCAGATTTAGGAAAAACCGAAGGCTTAGATAAAATTTCTGAAACTTCTGTGTATTTTACTCCGTTAGACAACAAGACAGTGGATTCCTTTAAAGCAAAATTTGCAGGCAATCAGACAGAACGCAAAGAAGGTAAAAAAGAGAAAAAAACAAAACAACAGGAACCCGCATTTTTACCAGTTGTAGAGCAAGCAAGCTATTTTAATTCAAAAATTGAACTTACAGTTGCAAAAATTGTCGATGTAAAACCTAATCCAGAAGGCGAAAAACTCTACATCGAAACTTTAGACGACGGTTCAGGAAGCCCCCGCACGATTCAATCTGGATTGAGAATGTACCTAAAAGAAGAAGATTTATTGGGCAAAAATGTCGTAATCGTTTCTAATCTTGCTCCAAGAACTATGAGAGGCGTAGAAAGCCGAGGGATGTTGCTTGCTGGCGATTATAAACAAGGTGATAAGGACTGCGTTGAAGTTTTAGATGTTTTTTGGGCAAAACCTGGAACAAAAATTGTCTTAGAAGGAGAAACTCCTTGTGCAGAAAAAAAAGAAGAAATTTCTGGAGATGATTTTTTCAAAGTGGAAATAAAAGCAGTTGACGGCTTTGTTCAACTTGCAGGCAAAAAACTCTTAGCCGACGGAAAAGAGATAAAAACTTTGAAAGCGTTAAATTCTCAGATTGGTTAACAAGATGTCTACAGAAGTTTATATATTCGACTGCGACGGAGTGATTATAAACTCTGGGGACGACATTGCAGACTGTGTTAATCACACTTTAAAAAACTTTGGTTATTGGACAGTTCCAACAAAGACGCTGATATCTTTTGTTGGCGATGGAACTAAAAAACTTCTGCTCAGAGCCTTAGATTTTTCTACAAAGGGAAAGTTCAATATCAATTTAGATTACGATGCGAAAAAGTTTGAAGAGATTCTTGAATTCTATCAAAATTACTATTATGAGCATCCTGTTGTAAAAACTTATCTCTATGTTGGCATAAAAGATTTGCTTTTTAAATTAAAGGAGAAAGGGAAAAAAACAGCTCTGCTTACGAACAAGCCTGCAAAAATTGCAAATCAGATTTTAAAACATTTTGAAATTTTGGATTTATTTGATTTTGTAACAGGCCCTGACACCTTAAACGAAGATGGTAAAAAAATAAAACTAAAACCCGAAAGCGAAGGGCTTATATTCACTTTAAATCTGATAAATAAAAAGTATTGTACAACATATAAAAACGAAAATTGTATAATGATTGGCGATAGTGCGCAGGATATACAAGCAGGAAAAAACTTTGGCTGCAAAACAGTCGCTTGCAGAAGTGGACTTGGAGATACAAAAAGACTGCTCGCAGAAAATCCAGATTTTTCTTTTTCTGTTGCAGCAGAACTCGAACGATTTATCGATTTTCTTTCAAAAGATTCTATTTCAAATCTAAAAGAACAGGCGATGCACAGCGAAGTTCCTATAATCGAAGACGAGGGAAGTAACTTCATTTGTACTTATATAAAAGAGAATTCTGTAAAATCAATTTTAGAGTTGGGAACGGCGATTGGCTATTCATCGATAAAATTTGCAAAACTTTCTCCAGATATAAAGGTTACGACAATAGAAATCGACAAAGAAAGGTTTGACACCGCTTGTAAAAATTTTAAATCGAGCGGAGTAAAAGAGCAGATTACCGCAGTTTTTGCAGATGCCTTAGAATATGATACACAAGAAAAATTCGACTTAATCTTTATAGATGCTGCAAAAGCACAATACATAAAATTTTTTGAAAAATATAAAAAAAATCTGAGCGAAAAAGGCGTTTTTATAAGCGATAATCTTTCTTTTCATGGAATGGTAGAAGATTTAAGCCTTACGAGAAATTACAGCACAGTAAAACTCGTAAAAAAAATACGAAAATACATCGACTTTCTAAAAAATAATGCTGAATTTTCAACTGAGTTTTTTAAGATAGGAGATGGAATCGCTTTAAGCAAGAAAAACCAATAAAGACCTTAATTGTCCTAAAATCTTATTTATGCTAATCTTTGTATGCAATAATTATGAAAAAAAGATTTCAGCAGACAGATTTTTGGTGCGATTTTAAATGCGCTCACGGTTGGAAAAAGCTTACAAAAAATAATATAAATATACTTTACAGAACTTTTAAAAAAGGTTTTATTCAATTCAGCCTTGCTTATGTTCCAATGGCTTTTGAAATAAATGATGATGAATTTTTTTTTGATGAAAAACAAAATCCTGATTTTGAAGCAAATTATCTAAAAACGCTGAATGATTTTGCATATTCTCTAAAAAATGATCTTCCTTCAAATACACTTTGCATTCGATATGACTTGCCTTTAAATTTTCAATCTATAGAAAATCGTAATTCTTTTTTATACAAAGTAAAAAAACTTTCCAAAAAATTAAAACTCAACATAAAAAAATCTAAAATCGATATACAGCCACCAGATAGCACTTTTTTAGACCTTACTAAAACGGATGAAGATTTGCTTTTGAATATGAAAAACAAATGGCGATACAACATCCGCTATGCACAAAAGCACGGTGTAAAAGTTCGCTCGGTTACAGCGTCTTCAACTGATTTTGAAAGGGATTTAGAAAGTTTTTATTCACTTTATAAGATAACCGCTTTACGAGATGGAATTGGTCTTCATCCAAAATCCTATTATAAAGACCTGCTTGAACGAGGAAACAACGGCGATACAAAAATAACCTTGTATCTTGCAAGGCACGAAGATGAAGATTTAGCCGCTATAATAACACTCTTTAATGCGGACGAAGCGATTTATCTTTACGGCTGTTCTTCTAATCAAAAACGGAATTTGATGCCAGCATACCTTGTTCAATGGACTGCGATTTGCGATGCTCAAAAATTTGGTTCAAAAATTTATGATTTTTATGGAATACCTCCAACCCCAGATGAAAATCATCCTATGCACGGTCTTTATCTTTTTAAGACTGGATTTGGTGGGCAAATGATTCACAGGCTTGGATGTTTTGATGTTCCTTTAAGTCCGTTTTATCGGCTTTATTCTATTGCAGAAGAATTAAGAGCCTTTTGGCACAAAAAAATATTAAAAAAGATAAGGGGAAGGTGATGAATCTTGAAGTTTTTGTCCTTGGTTGTGGAGGAATGATGCCACTGCCTTACCGCCACCTTACTTCAGTTTTAGTTCGTAGAGAAGGAGAGCTTTTTCTTTTTGACTGCGGAGAGGGAACCCAAGTAAGTTTAAAAAGGTTAAACCTAAAATGGAAAAAAATAGATGCAATTTTTATTTCGCACACCCATGCAGATCACGTAACAGGACTCCCTGGAATTTTAATGTTAAACAGTCAAGTTGATAGAACAGAACCTTTATACATCTATGGGCCGCCAAAAATTGCAGAATACATAGAAACCAGCCGCAAAGTTTTGGATATGTATATAAATTATCCAATAATCGTAAAAGAGATAACGGCTCCTTGTTTGGTGCACGAAGGCAAAGATTTTTATGTTCGCTCATTTCCTTTGCAGCACACAAAAACCTGTGTGGGCTACACTTTAGAAGAATTGGACAGGCCTGGGGAATTCAATGTGGAAAAGGCACAACAGTTAAAAATTCCTGCAGGGCCATTGTATGGAAAACTTCAACGAGGTGAAAACATAACCTTGCAAGACGGAACTGTTGTAACGCCAAATCAGGTTATTGGAAGTGCAAGACACGGAAGAAAATTCAGTTTTGTAACAGATACCTTGTATTTAAAATCGATTGCAAAAGAAGTTATGGGAAGCGATCTTTTGATATGCGAAGGGATGTTTGCCGATGATTGTGCAGATCAGGCAAAAGAAAAAAAACACATGACAGCACGACAAGCAGGTATAATCGCCAGAGATTCCCTTTCAAAGAAGATGGCAATGATTCACTATAGCCCTCGCTACACAGACAGGGATTTAGATATTCTTTTAAAGCAGGCGCAAGAAGAGTATCCTAGTGCTTGCCTTTCTAAAGACAGAATGATATTTGAAATCCCTTACGAAGATTGATGATAAAAAGATTGTAACAAATAAGACTTTTATTGTTTTTATAGAAAAAATAACTCGAGAAAAAATGATTCAATTAAAAGATTTTACAAAGTTCTATGGAGATTTAAAAGCCTTAGATAAGGTTTCTTTAACTTTTAAAGATAACTCGATAACAGGAATTTTAGGTTTAAATGGCGCAGGAAAAACAACTCTTTTAAAAGCGTTGACAGGAAGGCATTTTGCAAGCGAAGGAGAAGTTTTATTTTTTTTAGAAGGAGAAGAATCTTTTAATGCTACTGATTTTCCAACAAGAGTAAGACAAATTACAGGTTTTGTTCAAGAAAATGCGACTTTTATAAATGAAAGCCAATACACAGTTCAAGAATATCTGTCTTTTGTTGCATCTATTCACTCTTGCCCCAAAAAAAATGTATTAAAAACCTTGGAGCAATGCTCTTTACTGGAAGTAAAAAATCAAAAGATAAAAAATCTTTCAAAGGGATTTAGAGAACGAGTTAATTTTGCGCAGGCTTTGGTCTATGAACCTAAAATTTTAGTTTTAGACGAACCTGCCTCCGGCTTAGATCCAAATCAAATTGCAAATATGAGAAGTCTTGTAAAAGATTTGGGAAAAAATCATACAATAGTGCTTTCAACGCATCTTATGCAGGAAGCTCAGGCACTTTGCCAAAACATTGTGATACTCGATAAAGGTAAATTTTTAATTCAAGGAACTATAGAAGAAATATGTTTAAAAACAGGAGCAAAAAATTTAGAAGAAGCATTTTTTTCGCTTACAAAAACAGAGCAGGGCATTCAATATGAATAAATCTCTCCTAAAATCGTCAATTTATTTTTTTTTAATCGATCCGCTTTTTTATTTTTGTTCGATATTAACTGTTTTGTTTACAGCTTTTTCTTATTTTTTTTTGAACAAATTTTTTGTAATCACTTTAGGCTCAACAAGTCTGATTTCTTTTTTTACAGTTATAGCACACTGCTTTACAATAACAGTTCCTATCTTAGTTTATAGGCTAAAAGCGTTTACAAAAGATGATTCATTTCCTATTTCTTCGTTTTCAAAATTTTTAACGCTCGCGTTTTCTTCTTTTTGTGCAGCATTTTTTCCATTGGCCTTATTGGGATTTATTCCACTTGCGGTTAATTTATTTGGAAACGTTGAAATTGCAGAAGTTGTGTTGGGTTATCTTGGAATCTGTCTTTTCCTTTGGACAGCCTGTTCTTTTTCAATTTTTATTATTTCTCTCGTAAAAAAAGAACATTCGCTTGTGGGACTTTTTTTATGTATCTGCTTGCTTTTTTGTTTTAATTTTATTCATCTGCTTCCGTTGTATGCGCGCACAGGAGATTTTTTTTCATTTTTGATGAAAAACTTGAGTTTTGCCTGGCATTTTGATTCTTTTTCAAAAGGAATTTTAGATACGAGAGATTTATACTTTTACATTTTAGCTTTTTCTCTTTTTTTAAGCCTGGCTTGCATTTTCGAAAACAAGCGCATTGAATTAAAAGTCCAGAAATTGACGATTTTTCTTCTTGTTTTTAACGCATTTTTTTTAACCTTTGCTTTAAATAATATTTATTTTAGATTTGATTTTACAAAAAATAAGCAATATTCGCTTTCAAAGGTAACTTACGAACTTGCAAATAAACTTGAAAATCCGCTTAGGATAAGATATTTTCGCTCAAAAGAATTAAAGCAGTATTATCCGCAAAGTGAAGAAGTCGTTGAATATTTAAAATCTTTGGTGTTTTCAAATAAAAATTTTTCTTTGAAAATCGAAAATGCAGATCCACAAAAAATGCAAAATCTTGGAATAGAAGGTCGTCAGTTAAAAACTGAAAATTCAACAAAAGTAGAATACTCAAATGTTTATTCTGCAATACTTTTGCAATATCTCGACCGTTCTACGATAATTCCGTTCGCGCTTTCTACAAAAACTCTCGAATACGATATTGCACAACGCATACAACAGCTGATAACTGGAAACGAACGAAAAGTCTATATTGTTGCAGGAAACGGATTTTCTTTGGAAGAAGATTACGCTTACCTTATTTCATGGCTTGCTTCCAGAGGATTTTTTGCAGAAGAACTTCCATTAAAAAATCTTGTGGCAACGCTTGAAAACTTACAAACATCTAACATCAAAAAAACTCAAATTTTACTTTTGGGTTCAAAGGAACTTTCGTTAGAACAAAGCCTCGCCTTAAAAAATGCCTGCGAGAGTGGGGCTTCTTTGCTCGCTTTAACAAGCCCATATACAATAGATGTCAGAGGCGATTGGAATGCAACGAAAAACGAAAATGACAGTTTTATTTCTGTATTAAATAACTGGGGCTTTGCTTTTGATTTTAGTCTCGCACAAGACCTTTCAAATTTTCCTTTGACTTTGAGCACAGGCGAAGAAAAAAATGTTTCATTAAAAACTATAAATTATCCGCTTTGGATAAGCACCTTTCCTCAAAAAAAATCTCCAGAAGGTTTAACTTTTTTTTGGGCTAGTCCCATACTTTGCTATCAAAATGTAAAGCCGCTCATCGTTTCAACCAAATACGCATGGAAACAGGAGCCTTCAAACGATGCAAAAAATCTTTTTATAATAAATCCTTTTTTAATTCCCAAAACCGCTCAGAAATCACAAGCAAAAAATCAGATTCTAACTTTGAGTGCAATCAAGCAGGATTTGGATAAAAATCTGGGAATTGCGGTAATTGCAGATCAATATTTTGTGTCTTCACTCATGACAGGTTTTACAAGCACCACTCAGCAAGGTGATTTTAGAAACTACGATTATGTTGTGAACCTTTTGCTGACATTAAAAAATGAAGAAGAACTTGCCGGGCTTATGGAAAAAATGCCTGCGAACACAAGCCTATACAAGATTCAAGACGAAAGCGAATTTTTACGAGCGAGAAAAAACATTTTGATTGTATGTTTTTTTATAATTCCTTTATTTATCATTTTGTTCGCTATATTTTTTATGGCCGCGCGACTTATTAGAAATCGAGGAAGCAAAAATGAACAGTAAAAAATTGAATAAAATTCTGTGCTGCTTTGCAATATTTTCATTTAGCTTGTTTTTAATTTCAATCTTTGCGGTAAAAAAAGTGGAGCAAAAGTCTATAAAATCCGCTCTTGTAAATCCTTCGTATAAAGAAAAAATCGGGACAATTTTTATAAAAGATTCTCAAGAAACTATAACTTTAAGATTTTTAGAAGATTTTTGGATTTTAGAAAAAAAAGGAATAAATACCTTTGCGGATAAAAAAAATGTTGAAGAATTGATAAGAAATCTCTCAAAAATACGCAGTATGTATAAAATTTCAGACAATTACAAATCAAGGATCGATTTAAAACTTACCGATGAAGATGCAAAAATTTTGATTGTCATAGATAAAAGTGGAAATATCATTTCAAAACTGTATTTTGGAGAAGAAGATTTTTTAACTTCAAGGCTTACAGTTGCCTCTCAAAAATCAAAAGTAAGTTATCAGACAGAAAATGACCTTTCAATTTTTCTTAATTGCGATTTGGATTTTTGGACCGAAAAAGAAATTTTCTTCGCCGTAAAAAATCCTTCAAATTTAAACATAAACACCTCTTCACTCGAAAGTCTTTTGAATTTGCGACATGGAAAAATTAGTTTGGATTTTGATAAAACTAAAGCTACTTTTGTGCGTTCAATCAGTCTTTTAGGACAATACGAAACTCAAGAGCGAATAGACATATTTTTGACAGATGAAAATGGAACAGAGCAATATTTTTATTCGCACCAACTTACACCAAAGATAATAGAAAGTAACAGTTACTATGAGATAAGCCAGTGGACTTACGAAAAACTCATATCGCTTGTAAAATAACAAATGTAAGAAGATTATAAAGGCAATGAACTAAAAAACAGAGCCAAATACTTTTTGCTTTTATCAATAAAAATCTTAAAACTATTCCAGAAAAGAAAGCATTTAAAAATCCAAATAAACCAAGATAGATATGACCAACTGCAAATGCAAAAACAGAAATCGCTTCTATAAAAAAATCTGTAATCTTATTTTTAGAAAATATTTCTTTTGCAAAATCTGGAAGATAAAATCTGTAAAAAATCTCTTCACAAAAAGAAGCGCAAATAAGGCTTGCCAAAAGCGAAATTGTTGAAAAAAAATTAAAATCAAATACCAGTTTTGCAATTTTAAAATCAAAACCTTTTTTTAAAAGCAAAAATTGAGCAAGTTCAAAAGAGCAAGAAATCAAAAACAAAAGTCCAAATGAAATTAAAGCGTCGGAATGTTTTTTTAATGTTGGAACAGCAGAAGAATATTTTTTTTTGTACAAATTTCTGTGAAAATAAAAGAGCAAGGCACACAGCAAAAACATGAAAAAAGAAAAAAAAGAAAAATTTATCGAAAATTCACTTTGCGATTCGCTTGGTGTTCTCGTCAAAATTGGCAATACGACAAAAAAAAAGACTACAAAGATGAATTCTGTGGCGGGAAGAAATCTTATCATATATCATAGATTATAATAGCTAAACGGATGTTATAAAAGTGATTGTGGTTTTAGTCGTAACCTTTGTATGCATTTTGACAGTTGTAAGACTACTCGTTGTTTATTCTGGAACTGTAAATTTTTTTTTAACAGGAACAGACAAGGGATTTAAATTTTCAGAGTGCTTTCTTCTATGGAAACTTGCAAAAATTTCAGATTTAGAAGAGCCTTCCAAGTTATTTTTTTCAGTCGAAAGTTTAACAGATGCAATCGGTTCTGTTATGAGAACAGCAAAAATAAAAGGAAATGAAAAAAGCGATAAAATTCAAAATTTTCTTTTAAAACTATACGATTTCAGGACAAAGTTAAAACTCGATCACGAAAATAAAAAAAGTCTTGAATCAACAAAATACTTAGCAAAAGGGCAAAAGTTAAGGATAATTCTTCCAGGACACGGACTTTTTGCTTCATATATAATGAATAACGGCTATGAGATGATAATTCGTCTTCCGTCTAAAAATAAAACGCTTCCAATTTTGACTCAGGGCTGGCTAAATAAAACTATAAGCGTATATCTTTGGAGAAAAGGCGATGCTTCTTATACTTTCGATACTCAAGTTACAAATTCTGGCGTATTTGACGGTCAGCCAGTTTTATATCTTGCTCAGACAAACAAGCTTTTGCGTGCACAAAAACGCAGGTCTGTGCGCTGTGAATGCAATTTGGGTGCTTCACTTTATTTTATAAGGCAGGAAATTACAGACTTTAGCATCGTTGAAACAGAGCCTGGTTACAAGGTAATATTAGAAGATATTTCAGAAGACGGTGCGATGATAAGGATTGGAGGACAGGGTCTTGTAAATGCTCAAATAAAACTTCAATTCATTTTAAAAAACGTCTTGATTTTGATGTACGGAATTGTAAGGGCGGTTGAATACAATAAAGAAATCAATCAATCGCGACTTCATTTTGAATGCATTCACCTTGAAAAAGATATGAAAAATGTTATTTTAAGCTTTGTCTACAATGTTTTACCGCAGGAACAAAAAGATGTCTTTGACGCCCTTACAGCAACGGAGCAAGATAAAAAGGCGGATTATGAAAATCCTATAGAAGAGCTTGAACCTTTGCCTCTTGAAGAAACATCAGAAAAAAATACAACAAAAGAAGATTCAAAAGATTTAATTGAAGAAAATGTTGAATTAAAAACTGACGATGTTGATGATGAAAAAAACGATGATGGCGAAACCGACATTGTTTTTCCAGATGAAATTCCACTTCCAAATTTTGACGAACTTGATGAACAAACCAATTTAAACTAAATTAAGGACTCTATTATGAAAAAAATTATCTATATTTTTATATTTTCGCTTGTATTAAATCATTTTAATGCCTTTGCTCAATCCCAAAAAGCACTTATCGATTTTGTAAAGGGAAGTATCCAAGATAAAACCCAGGCTGTAAGACAAGCCGACAAGGATATTGCAACAGTGCTTGCAAAAAAAGGGATAGATTTTGTTTTAGAAAACCAAACTATTTTAAAAAATGACAGAGATTTGAGCGCATTGGCGGTGGCCTCCGTTTTAAAAATCCCAAATGATGAAAATCAATTAAAAAACGATTTCCCAAATGTAAACGAAAAACTTCTGTCGCTTTTTACAAGTTTACAAGATGAAAATGTGCGAATTTCGATTTTAGAAAAACTTTCTTTTACAGCAGTTCTTCAACAAGGTGATGAAAAAAATATCGTGGATTTTTTGAATAAGAGTTTAATTGATTATGCAAAAAAAGATGAAAAATCTCCTGTAATCGCAAAAATAATAAACTCGCTTGCTATAAATGGAAATTCAGATTCTTACGATTTAATCTATTCGCTCTGGAAAAACAAAACTTATCCTGCGTTTAATATGGAACTTGAAACAGCACTTTTAAAACTTTCTGTTACAAATAAATCTCAAGTTGTAAAGGTTATTTCAACTTCAAATTTACAAGAAGTAAAACAGTATTTTGATTTGGTAAAAGATAATCAAAATATTTCAAAAGATTTTAAAGCGGAATTTGCAGAAAATGCACTTTCAATGGCAATAAATACTTCAGAAGATATTTCATCAAAAGAGAAAATTGAACTTCAACTGGATTGCATACAAGCGATTGCCGATGCTCCTTGGTCTCGAGCAACAGCACTCGTCGTAAACTTTTTTTCCAAAGCAAAAGGTGAGTACGAAAAAAAGCAAATTTCAGACAAGCAGTTTATTCAGGTTATAGATTGCATAACGCGACTTGCTTCGATTGATTCTTCAAAGGCTCTTTCGTCATATCTTGCAGAGTTGAACACCAATGCCGAAAAAAATGTTCTTCCTGCCAAGAACGTGATTCTTGCCGTAATAAAATCTTTGGGGGTGCTGGGGGATAAAAATGCCTTTGACAACCTTTTATATGTTACTTATTTAAATTACGACGAAGAAATAAAAGGTTCTGCGAGGGATTCTCTGGCAAAACTTAAGTGGTAAAAAAATGTTTAAAGATTTTTTCCATATGTGCGTTTTCTAATCCAATTTTTACAGCAGCATTAGTTTGTGCCTTTCTATTTTATTCTTCGAGTGTAAAAATAAAACCAAGAGATGATTTTTTTTGTCTGTTTTATAATCAAGATATAAAAATATTGAATGGTCAAATAAAATCTAACCCTGTAAAATCTTCTTCTCAAAAATCCTGTTATACTGCGGATTTTTTAGTAAATGAAGCGATTTCTTTTTCTGGTTCAAAAACCTCATGCCGAGGCAAAGTGAAAATTTTTATTCCACAGGCTTTGGTAGAATCCTGTTATCCTGGAAAACTCTACACTGCGTCATTAAAAAATCTAAAAAAACTGGAACAAAATTCTTTATTGTTTGAAAACGGAAATAATTTTTCTTTGAAAGTAAAATATTTAAGTTTTTCCAATGATGAAATTCTTCTTTTTTATGTAGAAAATGCAGATGCTTTGGGATTTTCTGCTGGATTGTTTGGAAAAATTCAAAAAATTCGAGCTTTGAGCAGACTAAAATTTAAGAGGCTTATGTACGGTTGGAACGATGCGGGATCGCTTTTACTTGCCTTGCTTTCAGGTTCCAAAGAGTACACTCAAGATTACATTCAAGAAGCATTTAAAAATGCAGGGCTTTCTCATATTCTTGCTCTTTCTGGAATGCATTTAAGTCTTTTTGGAGGGCTTGCATTTTTTTTCGGAAATAAAATCATAAAAAAAAGTTTTGCAGATTTTTTTCAATTTGCAGCGATATTATTTTTTGTTTGGTTTTCTGGAGTTTCGCCATCTTTGTTTAGAGCACTTTTAGCTTGCGCAATATCATTTTTAAATTCTCTTTTGAGGATGAAAAAATTCAAAGGTTTAACAATTTTATCGATGAGTTTTTTAATTCATCTCATAATTTTCCCTAATCATCTTTGGTCTTTAGCTTTTATGCTTTCTTACGGTGCAATTTTTGGGATAATGACTTTAGGTCAATTCATAAAAATAATATTAGGAAAAACATTTTTTCCGCGATTTGCTTCAAAAATAAGCGAAAGTCTAGGAGCACAAATTTTTACAGCACCTGTAACCCTTTGTGTATTTAAGAAATTTGCCCCGATTGGAATAATCTCCTGCCTTTTTGTAAGCCCCTTAATCACGTTTTTTTTATACTTAGGGCTCCTTTCAACAATCATTTGCCTTGTTTTGCCTTTTCTTAGCAAACCTTTTAGTGTTATTATGTCGTGTATTTTCAAGATTGTAAGCGATTTAGTTTTGTATTTTGCGAAATTTCCTTCAATCGAATTAAACTAATCCAACTAAAACAGGAAAAAATATGCCATCATATCCAGATTACAATTCGCCGTCTGCACTTAAAAAATTTTTAGAAGAAAACAACATGGCAATGCAGAAAAAATTTGGACAAAATTTTTTGGTAAATGAAGATGCTCGAAAACGGCTTGTAGATACTTTAGAAGTTGAAAAAGATATGAATGTTTGGGAAGTAGGACCCGGACTTGGATGTATGAGCCTTGAACTTTTGCAAAGGGGTGTTAATCTTACCGCTTTTGAAATTGACCACGGCTTTGCAAGATTTCTGCCTGTTTTTTTTGAAGAATATATAAAAAACTCCCATTTTAATCTTGTTGAAGGCGATGTGCTTAAAACCTGGACAAAATATGCAAAAGAAAATCCTATGCCGAAAAGGTTTTTTGGAAATCTGCCTTACAATGTTGCGGCCACAATAATTGCAGATACCATAAACAAGGGCTTTAGATTTGAAAGGGCAGTTTTTACAATTCAAAAAGAAGTTGCACAGAGGATGACTGCGAATCCTGCAACAGAAGATTATTCATCATTCACTGTCCTTTGCCAGTGGGCCTATGAAATAAAACCCATAATGGATCTTGCAGGTGGAAATTTTTGGCCAGTTCCAAATGTCACAAGCAGAGCGGTTTTGTTTAAAAAGAGGGAGGACTTTCCAAATTGTAAAAACCCAGAACTTTTTATGAAAATGATAAGGCAGATTTTTTTGTTAAGGCGGAAAACGATAAAAAATAATCTTTCAAAATTTATTTCTGCCCAACTTTCAGAAAAGGCACTTGCCCTTTGCAATATTGAGCCTTCTGAAAGGGCAGAAAGGCTTTGCCTAGAAAAACTTTTAGAATTGTCCGACGCAGTTGATTCAGTTATAATCGACAGCAAAAAAAGGTAATATCGATGCTCGATATAAAAGAAAGATTAAATTTTATAAAAAGCACTCTTCCTAAAAATGTAAAACTCGTCGCAGTGAGCAAATTTCATCCTGAAGAAGAAATAATAAAAGCGTTAGAAGCAGGGCAAACCGTCTTTGGCGAAAACAGAATTCAAGAAGCCGAAAAAAAATTTTCTTCACTTAAAGATAAAGGCTATAGTTTTGAACTTCATATCATTGGAAGTTTGCAGCGGAACAAAATAAAACAGGCTGTAAAAATCGCTTCGATGATACAATCCGTCGACAGAATTGAGCTTTTGGATGAAATCGAAAAACAGTGTGCAAAAATAGATAAAAAAATCCAGATTCTTTTTGAAATTCATACAGGAGAAGAAAGCAAAGCTGGTTTTGATTCAAAAGGAGATATTGAAATCGCATTCAAGAATTTTGAAAATTCTTTGTATCCGCATATAATTCCTCGTGGTTTTATGACGATGGCTCCGTTTACAGAAGATAAAGATTTGATTCGCAGTGCGTTTAGAAAACTAAAGATGATTCAAGAGGAATTTTCGAAAAAATATCCAAAATACGATTTGAGCGAACTTTCTATGGGAATGAGTTCGGATTACAAAATTGCCCTTGAAGAAGGCTCTACAATGGTAAGAATAGGAACTGCGATTTTTGGAGAAAGAAATTATCAAAAATGAAAAATTCCTTTATAGTGTGTTTTTTATTAATTTTCTCTTTTTTGCTTACGCCAGTTTTTTCTGCCAGCGAAAATTCAACGAATTATGATGATATAAATTTTCCGCAGTGGACAAAAGATTTACGAAGAACAGAGATTATAACTTTTGGCTCATTGCCTTTTGTAACTCTTTGGACAAGTTTAGGATATGGGCTTATAGTTCAAGGCTCTTTTCATAATCCGCTTGATAAATCCACTTCATCTTACACTCAAGAACAGCAAAAGCAGATAATGATGATTGCTGTTAGCACAAGCCTTGCTTTAGGGCTCACAGACCTCCTTATAAACCTGATAACAAGGAAAATTGCAAAAAACAAACAAAATCAAGTCGAAAAAAGCATAACCGTTATCCCGCTTTCTAAATTAAATTCTCAAGAAAAAACTTTTACTCCTGAATCTTCTAAATTTGAGGAAAGCGATTTATCAGAAACTGAAGATATAGAAAATCCTACAAATTCAAAAAAAGAATATTTTATTGATGGAATGGAAGATGCCGTTTATTGATGTAAAAGTGCCAGAAAATTATTCTCTAAATGAAAGAGCGGATAAATACCTTTCTTCTCTAGAAAATGGAATGAATCGCTCAAAATTAAAAAGCGGCGTTACAGAAATTTTGATAAACTCAAAAAATGCAAAATTGAGTACAAAGATAAAAGCAGGCGACACGATTTTTGTTCAATGGGAAGATAACATTCCAACAGACATAATTCCACAGGACATTCCATTAGACATAATCTATGAAGATAAAAATGTAACTGTAGTGAATAAAAAAGTGAACATGGTAACACATCCTGCAGCGGGGAATTGGGACGGAACTCTTGTAAATGCACTTCTTTATCACTGGGGAAGAAAATCGTTTTCAAATAAAACAAAAGGACAGATAATAGAACCTCAACGCCCTGGAATTGTACACAGGCTCGATAAAGATACTTCTGGAATCATAATAACTGCAAAAAATCGAGAAACTGAAGAATTTTTAGGAAATCAATTTAAAAATCACAATCAAATTTCAAAAATATATATCTGCATTTGCAAAGGACATCCTCCTGTAAGAGAAGGTCTTATAAAGACGAAAATTATGCGTGATAGCCGAGACAGGAAAAAATTTAGAGTTTGTGATTTGGAAGGTGAAGGAAAAATTGCAATTTCAAAATTCAAATGCATCGCTTGCTACGGTCCTTACAGCCTTATAAAAGTAAAAATATACACAGGTCGTACGCATCAGATAAGAGTTCATCTAAAATTTTTAGGCTGCCCAATTCTTGGCGATAAAATCTATTCAAAATCCAACAAAGAAAATCTTTTTGGAAATGCACCTATGATGTTACATTCTTTTAAACTAAAAATAAAAATTCCAGAAAAAACAGAAATACAGACTTTTTATGCAAAAGTTCCTCTAAGATTTAAAAAGGTTCTAAAAAAACTTCACTCTTCATTAAAAAAATCTCTTCCACCAGAAAAAATTGAAGGAAATTTTCCTTTTACAAAAACTTCAAAAAATCCAAAGATTCAACTTTTTCTTGCAAAAAAAGGCTATGGGCAATGGCAAAAATAAAGATAATCCAGTCGCCAGATTCAACTCATCCTTTTGCAGTTATTTATAAACAAAGTTCACTAGCAAGCGCACCTTTAAAACACGGTGATGACAGCGCATTGACACAGGCAATAAATCTTTTTCCAGAATTAAAAAATGTAAAAGGGAAAAAAGAAGTTGAACATGGACTTTTGCACAGGATAGACAATGCGACATCTGGGCTTTTGCTGATTGCCTCAACTCAAAAAGCCTATGAAGAAATTCAAGAACAGCAAGAAACTGGCAGATTCATAAAATATTATCGAGCAATAGTTGAATACGAAGGCGAAGTACAAAATCGAAAGTTTACAATCTCTTCAAGATTTAGAACTTTTGGACCTAAAGGCAGCAAAGTTATGGCCGTCTTTGAAGATTCAAATCCTGCTTCCCAAAAAAAAGCTGGGAAAAAAATATATACCACAAAAGTTGAAATTGAAGGAAAAAATGCAATCTGTTGTATTGAAAGAGGATTTCGCCATCAAGTACGGGTTCATTTGGCAAGCTCTGGATTTTGCATAAAAGGAGATCCTCTATACAATCCTAAAGCAAAAAAGGGCGATAAATTTTATTTTGAAGCATTTAAAATCGAATTCATAAATCCCAGCACAAAAGAAAAAATGGTTTATGAATGCTCTGAAAGTTTTTAATAAAAAAAAACAAAAGAAAGCTGCCCAAGAGGGGACTTGAACCCCTATGTCCTTTCGAACACTAGGACCTGAACCTAGCGCGTCTGCCAATTCCGCCACTTGGGCTTTAATAAAAATGTTTGAACAGTTTACAAAAAAATCTATTTGGCTGTCAATTATAAAAAAATCGAAAAAATAAAATCAGAACCACAAATAAAACTGTAAAAATTAAAAGATAAAGCCACCAAGGAAGCGATTCATCTGCATTATACTGTTTTTGAGTAAAACCATTTATGCTTTCGTAACGCTCATCTATCGCAGAAAGAAGGGCTTTTTTTGCATTTCTAGTAGGTCTTTTATTTTTAAAAAAAGATTTTTTTTGTTTTGCAGTATTTGAAGACATCCCTGCTGAATAACCACAGACTGGGCAGCCGTTTGAAAATTTTTCAGGATTACCACTTGCTCCACATTGAGGACACTTTACGCTTGAAAAGAATCGTCCACAGTGTTTGCAAATTTTTGCATCTTTAGGAACTTCTTCACCGCAGTTTTCACAAAAAAATTTGGGTTTTTGAGATTTTAATGCCATTAAGAAAATAACTCCAAGACAAAATTCTCATCATATTTTTTTAAATGAGCAGAAACTTTTTCAATTTTTTCATCTGCACTGCATAAAAAAACATCTTCAATCAGGGATTCTTCCAAAATATTTTCAATGAAATTTGGGAAATCTGGCACAAAAGACAGAGAATCTTCATGAAAATGCAAAATTTTTCCTGTAACAACACAACTGGAAATTGGATTTATAAACATAAAGGAAAGCCCTGACATATCTTTTTCCATTTGCAAGGCTTTTTCTTCAAAAGGAATCTCATCGTAAGATTTGTTTGCAATATCTTCGCTTTCTAAAAGCTCATTTTGCCTTTCTTTAGAATTTTTTGTGGAATTTGAATTTCCATATTCTGATAAAATCTGTTTTAATTTTTCTAAGCCTTCTTCATCAATCGATTCAAAAATCCCAAGCACATTCAACGCTTTTGCTTTTTCTACATCTTCTTCTTTTAAACCGCCTTCTGCATATAGCACAACTTCTGACTTATCTTTACCAAAATTTGCACTTGAAAATTGAGTTAAAGTCTTCCAGTGGCGAGGATAGTCCTTTGTGCTTATTATTATGATGTGAGGCGAAATTTCTTCGATATTATCCAGCGCTTTTAAAAGCCACTTGTATACGATAACTTCAAAGCCGGATTTTTCTAAAACCTGAGATACTTCTTCTATGATTAAAGAACTTTCTGCAACTAAAAGTGCTTTCATCGTAAATCCCTATTCTGTACCGAGATTTGTAACAGAATAATCGTAAATCTGCCAGATCCCGTCCCTTTGGCGAACTTTATATACATAGCGTTTTACTTCATAAAAGTTTGGATATTTAAACCACTGTTTTACGCTTACAATTCCATCTGTTTGACTGTAAGAAGTATTTTCGATTGAAAACCGCTCTGGAACAGCAACTATATCGTAATCGATTCTGTTCTGCATCAAATCTGCCTTATAATTTTCAAGCATTCGCTCTCGCTCATCGGCAGACGCTGCATTGTATCGTCGTTTTTGATCTGAATTTCTCAACATCATCTCTTGAATATCCATATATAAAAAATATTGATCCCAAAGAGATTTTTGTCTTGCAATTATCGTTTGCTCAATAACTTTATCTGGACTTATGCTTTGAGGTTTTAAAATTGCAGAAGTCTTCGCTTCTACGGGCAGATAAGAAGAAGATGCTGCAAAAGGTGAAGGGCGAATTTCCAAGCTAAGTTGATTAGATGTCATTGCTATATATTTTGATTTATACAATTCAGGGTAAAAAGAAAGTTCCAAATAATATATTGAAGGTTCTGTAAAAAGAATATAATCCTTTACGTTTTCTACAAATGAATACGCTTCGCCCGGCTCAATAGAAATTTCTCTAAAATAAACTGTCTGATTTGTCGAGCGTTTTATTATTAAAGACTTTGTAGATGCAAGCGCTGTGTTTTTTATTGTTTTTGCTGAAAAATCGAGGCTGAACGCTCTGTCATCTGCAAGCTTAAAACGCAGGGTGTCTGTCCCTTTGTTTTCGATTGATACGGTTACATAGATTGGATTATCTTTATCCATCTGCGGATAATACATTGTTCTGTCATAAAATTTTATATTCACAGATGCTGAAGAATAATTTTTTTCGTTTGCAGAACTAATCTTCTGCGCAAAAGTTGCCTGTGCAAATACTACAAAAATCGATATAATCGCTATAAGACTTCGTTTCAAAACCTTGTCTCCTTACATTCTTATACCTTTAATTATCGGACAGATTTAATGAAATCATTATTATCAAATCCAGTTGGAAGCCTCATAAAAGACTGGCATAATTTTTCTTTAGCTACAAAAAATTTGTGTGAAACTTTAACCGAAAATTTCCCTGTTGACCTTAGCGGACTTCAAGGCTCTTCCATCGCATTTTTTGCTGCAAATTTTATTGAAGAAACGAAAAAAAATGCACTTCACGCCATACAGTATACTTCAACAGGTCGCTATTCACAAGGCGACAGTAAATCGCCACTTCAAAAGAAAATATCTACAAGTTTGGATTTTGTTTTTATAGTTCCAGATGAAAAAGAAGCACTTTCTCTTACTATAGATTTAAAAACTGCATTTGAAGAAAATGTCGATATTTTTACTCTTCCTTGGTGGGGAACTGTTCCATACAGGGCTGCAAACGTTGGTTCTGTAATTTTTGGCCAGCGCGCTGGAGTTCTTTCAAAACTTGTATTTCAAGAACGAAAGGTAACTTCTTCTTCAAAGCCAAGAATATTTCTTGTTACACAAAGAGCACTTCAATCTCCTGTTCCTCCTCCAGAATATCTTCGTTCTTTGGTCTTTAGCCTTTACAAAGGCGAAGAAATAGATCCTTTAAAAATTGCAGAGGAACTTTCAAATTTAGGTTATACAAAAGTTCCTCGCGTAAGTCTTTCTGGAGAGTTTAGTTTACGAGGCGAAGTTTTAGACATATACACTCCCGGAAACGATTTTGCATACAGAGTTTTATTTGATTTTGAAAAAATTGAAACTATAAAGATATTTTCTCCAGAAACTCAGTCTACAATAGGCGAAGCGGACAATCTTTTGGTTTTTCCGATGAAAGAGGTTATTTGGAATAGACAGTTAATCGAAAAACTTGAAAATGCCGAAGATTTTAGCCTTCACTTAAAACTTACAGAAGAAGCGCAAAAGGCAAAAGATAAGCTTATAGAAAATCTTAAAGATTTTGGTCAGACAGAAGGCGAAGAACTTTTGTATCCTGTGCTTTGGGAAAAAATCTACACCGTATTGGACTATGTCGATGAAGAAACTCCTGTTTTTTACTTTGATTACGACAGACAAAAAAATGCTCAGGAAAATTTTAACCGCGAATACAGCGGAATGTTTAGAATTGCAAGGCAGACTTTTCCTGTTTTGGATGTTGAACAAATGCTTCTGGATTTTGATGAGGTAGTTTCTATTCATCAAAAATCTATCTTTTTTAGAACTTTGCATACGAGCACAGAAGATGAAACCAGCGAAATTATCGAAAAAAAAGATACAAAATCACCACATAAAATTCATATTCCTGTAAATCCTGGAAGAAGTTTTTTTGGAAACATAAATTATCTAAAAGAAGAGATGGCATCTTTAATTCAAAACGGCTGGAAAATTTTAGTCTTTGCAGACAATGCAAATCAGTCGCTCAGGATAAAAGAGATTTTAAAAGATTTTGAAATTTCAATCCTCCCGTTTGCGATAAGTCAAGGGTTTGGAATCGAAGAAACTAAAACACTCGTCATTCAAGAAAACGAAATTTTTGGAAGAAGAAAATATGTTCCAAAATCATTAGGCCATGTAAAAAGCCAAGCGATTGACACCTTTGTTGAACTCAACGAAGGCGATTTTGTAGTTCATGCAAATTATGGAATCGCTCAATTTAAAGGAATTCAGCGCGTAAAAGCGATGGGCAACGAACGCGATTACATAAAACTCGAATATGCCGACGAAGAGTTTGTCTTTGTTCCGATTGAACAGGTAAATCTCGTTCAACGCTACATTGGAAACGAAGGCGAAAATCCAAAACTCGATAAAATCGGCTCAAAATCTTGGGAAAATCGAAAAAACAAGGTAAAAAAAGCAGTTGAAGATTTGGCAGAAAAACTTATTGCCCTATACAGCAGGCGTCAGGCTTCGAGAGGCTTTCCTTTCCAAAAAGACAATGAGTGGCAAACTGCCTTTGAAGCGAGCTTTCCTTACGAAGATACAGAAGATCAGTATACGGTAACAAAAGAAATAAAAGCCGATATGGAAAAACCGGTACCGATGGACAGGCTCATCTGTGGGGATGTTGGTTTTGGGAAAACCGAAATTGCAATGCGAGCGGCTTTTAAAGCTGTAATGGGCGGAAAACAAGTCGCTTTTCTTGCACCAACAACGATTCTTGCAGAGCAGCATTTCGAAACCTGCATAGAAAGGTTTTCAAACTTTCCAGTAAAAATTGCACACATGAGCCGTTTTGTTTCTCAAAAAGAACAAAAAAAGATCCTTTCGGAACTTGAAAGCGGAGCAGTTGATATTTTAATCGGAACGCACAGGATAATTCAAAAAGACGTAAAATTCAAAGATTTAGGTCTTATGATAATAGATGAAGAGCAGCGATTTGGCGTAAAAGACAAAGAAAAATTAAAATCGCTTAAAGCAAATATCGACTGCCTTGCGATGTCTGCAACTCCAATTCCGCGAACACTTCACATGAGCCTTTTAAAAATAAGGGATATGTCGCTTTTAACAACTCCACCACAAACAAGGAAGCCCATAGAAACGATAGTTTCTGAATATACCGAAGAAAAGGTTGCAAAAGCGATAAGGCAGGAAGTTGAAAGAGGAGGTCAAGTTTTTTATTTGCACAATAGGGTAGAAAGCCTTGAAGAAATCCGATTAAAACTTCAGCGATTGCTTCCAGAAATGATGATAGATATAGCTCACGGTCAAATGAGCGCCGAGGAATTAGACGACATTTTCCGCAGGTTCAAACTTGGCGGTTTTCATGTTTTGATAGCGACTACGATAATAGAAAACGGAATCGATATTCCAAACGTCAATACTATAATAATCGACAGAGCAGATATGTATGGAGTCAGCCAGCTTTATCAACTTAGAGGGCGTGTCGGAAGAAGCGACAGAAAAGCGTATGCGTATCTTTTGTATCCAGAACACAAGGTTTTATCCGAAGTTGCAATGAAAAGGCTACAGGTTATAAGCGATTTTACAGAGTTGGGTGCAGGATTTAAAATTGCGATGAAAGATATGGAAATTCGAGGTGCAGGAAATCTCTTAGGAAGAGATCAAAGCGGCGATGTTTATTCTGTTGGATTTGAACTTTATGTAAAATTGCTGAATGAAGCAGTGGAAAGGCTAACTTCGAAAAAGGATTATGAAAGCCAAAGTGAAGCTTTGATAGAACTTGAATATACAGGATTTATCCCAGACAGTTACGTTCATTCAATTCAAATCAAGATGGAAATCTATAAAAAGGTCGCAACGATTCAGACAAAAGACGAGCTCGACAGGCTCTTTAATGAACTTGAAGACAGATTTGGTCCAATTCCAGATGAAGTTTACAGTCTTTTGAGCCTTGCAGAAGTTCGCATAATCGCAAAAAAATTGAGCATAACGACATTAAAAGAACACAAAGGCGAAATTGCAGTGGAATTTGGACGAGTAGCAGATATTCCTCTGGACAAATTAATGCGCCTGATAAAAGAAAACACAGGAAAAATAAGATTGGACAGCAAAAAACCGAATCAGATAATATTATCCACAGGAAAAATCGGCTTAAAAGAAAAAAGCCAGTTCATAAAAGAAAAGCTCGAAACGCTTTTGTAGATTTGTAAGAGAAAGGAGAAAACAATGGGATTATTGAGTGATTTTTTCTTTGGCGAATCTAAGCAAAATAACAAAACACGAAAAAAATCATCAAATCAAAGCCCAAGCTTATTTGATAGCGATTATGATGATTATTATGAAGAAACCTACGAAGATGCCCTGTTGGGAGACGAAGATGCCATCGATGAAATGCGCGAAGAATTTGGAGATGACTGGGAAGATGAATATTAAAAGTTTTTATATGGTAAACGTTTTCATTCAATTCAATATAGAGAAAAAATCTGATTGCCTACATTCATAATTAAGTTTTTACTTTCATATGCAGAAATTTTTTGTTGTAAAAAAACTCTATATACCATATCATTAAAGAATATATCAAAACAATTTTTTATCTAATAAGGATTTCATCTTATGGAAAACAATCAATTCAAACCGTTTATTCCGGCAGACCGAATACTTCCGGAGATAACACCTGTGTCTATCCTGCTTGGGATTATCCTTTCTGTACTGTTTGGAGCGGCAAACGCATATTTGGGACTTAGAGTAGGAATGACAGTTTCTGCATCTATTCCTGCTGCTGTTCTTTCAATGGGTCTTATTCGCATAATAATGAAGCGAGATTCAATCCTTGAAAATAACATGGTTCAGACTATTGGTTCTGCTGGTGAGTCTCTCGCAGCTGGAGCAATTTTTACTTTGCCTGCTCTTTTTATGTGGGCAGCAGAAAGCGATGCTGTTTCTAAGCCTTCGTTTTGGATTATTGCCACAATATCACTGTGTGCGGCTCTTTTGGGAGTAATTTTTATGGTTCCTCTTAGAACCGCATTGATTGTAGAAGAACACGGAATTCTTCCTTTCCCAGAAGGAACTGCCTGTGCAGAAGTTCTTTTGGCAGGAGAAGAAGGTGGTGACAAATCTAAACTCGTATTCTCAGGACTTGGAATTTCTGCTATCTATAAATTCCTTGCAGATGGTATAAAACTCTTTCCATCAGAAATTGACTGGACAATAAAAAGCTTAAAAACAGGTTTTGGTATGGATATACTTCCTGCTTTAACGAGCGTTGGATATATTTGTGGACTTAAAATCGCTTCATATATGTTTACAGGTGGTTTGATAGGTTGGTTTGTTGTAATTCCATTGATAAGTTTTTTTGGAGCAAACGATATAATATCTCCCGCAAGAGTTCCAGTTGCAGATTTGGGTGCTTGGGGAATATGGAGCAACTACATAAGATATGTAGGTGCTGGTGCCGTTGCTACAGGTGGAATTATCAGCCTGTTAAAATCAATGCCTACAATCGTAAAAACTTTCAACAAAGCAATAAAACAATTTGGTCACAAAGAAACTTATGAAGCTCGCACAAATCAAGACCTTTCTATGAAAGTTCTTATAGTGATGGCAATCATAATAATGCTCGTAATCTGGTTACTTCCAGCAATTCCTGTAGGAATTTTAGGGGCATTGATTATAGTTGTATTCGGATTTTTCTTTGCAACTGTTTCCAGCCGAATGGTTGGTCTTGTAGGTTCTTCAAACAATCCTGTTTCTGGAATGTCTATTGCAACCTTGCTCATTGCAACTGCTTTGCTCAAATCTACAGGACATACTGGAATTGCAGGAATGACATCAGCAATTTGCATCGGAACAATTATCTGTATAGTTTCTGCAATGGCAGGCGATATTTCGCAGGATTTAAAAACTGGATATATCGTTGGGGCAACTCCAAAAAAGCAGCAACTTGGCGAAATAATCGGTGGAGTTGCAGCAGCATTGGCAATAGGTGGAATAATCTATCTCTTGGATGCAGCATGGGGATTTGGTTCTAAGGAATTACCTGCACCTCAGGCAACATTGATGAAACTCGTTGTAGAAGGCGTAATGGGCGGAAATTTACCTTGGACTTTAGTCGCTGTAGGAGTTGGAATAGGAATCTTAATTGAACTTTTGAGAATACCTGTTCTTCCTGTTGCAATCGGTGTATATCTTCCTATTCATCTTTTAACTCCAATCTTTATTGGTGGCGTAATCAGAGAATTCTTCAATAAAAAAGGCGAAAATGGCAAACAAATCACCGAAAAAGGAGTGTTGTATAGCTCTGGCTTGATTGCAGGCGAAGGACTTATCGGAATTCTCCTTGCAATATTGGCTGTCATTCCTGCATCAACAGGAAAGAGCGTTCTTAGTGTAATAAGTTTAAATGGTATGCTAGGCAATGCTGGAGGACTTATTTTCTTTGCTTTGTTCATTGCAATCTTTATCATGATTACTGCTCGCAAAAATAAAAACTAGGAAAACAAGATAAATGAAAAAAAAAGTGAAAAAACTTTCTGCAAATTACATGGACATAGTCTTCTGCCACAAAGTTGAAAACGCTTGGCGTGTTAAAGAAGACGGTCTTGTTGAAATCGATATGGAAAACACAGGCTTTTTCAACAAAATTGCACAGAAGTTTTTTCACAAACCAAAGGTAAGCCATATTGCGCTAGACAAATACGGAACGGCGTTATGGCTTACTCTTGACGGTAACTCTTCCGTTCTCGATATAGAAAAAATGATGGAAGAAAAATTCCCCACCGAAAAAGGCAAAATGCTAAATCGCACAGTCCATTTTTTAGGAACGTTGCAAGCAAATGGCTTTATAATAAAGAAAAAGTAGAATTTTTTTAAGCCTTTTGCAGCAAAATGATCCTTTGATAATAAAAAACAAAGTCTAAAAATAGCATCGAAAAATCCACAAAAAAATATTTAAAATCAACTATTCATAATCCACATCAATCTCCTTGACTTTTAGAGAAAACACTTCGTACAAAAATTATAAATTTAATAAGCAAAAACTAAAAAAACTCCTAAAATACGCATTTTTGTTGCCTGTGCAACAGTTTTATATAGTTAGTTTAGGCTAACATACTCGTAAAGTTAGTTAATCTGACTAAAACTAAATAAAGGAGGTTTCCAGATGAAAAAATCAGTTTTTATGGCAATATTTACATGCATTACATTGTCTGTATTTACTGCACAAACAAAATCAAAGGAAACATTGATACGCGTAGGTATCCCAAAGGCTCCTCCAGCGTTGCCAATCATACGCATGATTGACTCAAATGCTCTTGGAGATAGCGCAAAAGTTGAATTCACAGTATGGAATTCACCAGAACAGTTAATTTCAATGATACAAGGAAAAGAACAGGATATGTTTGCTTTTCCTCTGACAGTTGTTGGTAAACTCTACAACAAAGGTATGCCTTTAATTCTAACAAATGTAAACACTTGGGGTGTAACTTATTTTCTTACATCTGATCCAAACTACAAAGATTGGGCAGATTTGAAAGGAAAAACAGTTTACGTTCCGTTAAAATCATCTCCTCCAGATGCTCTAACCCAATATTTTATTGGCAAAGCAGGTCTTGTGCCTGGAAAAGACGTTGAACTTGTCTACCTTTCAATTCCGGAAGTTACACAACTCTTAGTTAGTGGAAAAGCGGTTTACGCAACACAAATTGAACCTCAAGTTACTGCATGTCTGATGCAGAATAAAAATGTTCGTGTTGCTACAAGTTTTGAAAACGAATGGAAAAAAGTGACAGAAGATGGTTCTATCGTTCCGAACGCAGGTTTTGGCGGTCGTAAAGATTTTATCAAGAAAAATTCAGAAGCTGTTGCACGTTTTGAAACAGAATATGAAAAAGCTTTGAACTGGGTTTTGCAAAATCCAGAAGAGGCCGGAAAGTTAGCAGAAAAATATCTTGGTTTGAAAGCTGGTTTGATAAAAAATGCAATTCCAAGAATGGGTTTGCAGTATAAAAATGCTTACGATGCAAAAAATGATTTGAACCAGTTATACAAGATTCTCAATGACTTTGATAAAACTATGGTAGGTGGAAAGATTCCAGATGAAGGCATGCTCTATAAGAAATAAAATTCTTTCTACAGCTGTCTTTGTGCTAATTTGGTGGGTTTTGACTTTAATCTACCCACCAATAGTAATTCCGACGATTCCTTCTGTTATCAAGTCGATTGGGCAAATTGCTTTTTCAAAAATAATGTGGCTTGAAATCGGAAGAACATTTTATCGCCTGTTTTTTGGGTTATTTTTTGGTGTTCTTTTTGGAGGAATCGTAGGATTTTTTTGTGGTACAAATAAAGTATTCCGCCAGTTTAGCATGACTTTTATAAATATTTTGCAAGTTGTTCCGCCTGTTTCCATTTTGATTCTTACGATTATTTGGCTTGGATACAACGGAAAACCTGCGATTGCAATTTCTGCTGTTGCGATTTTCCCAACAATTGTGATATGCGTTCAAGATGCAATCTTAAATCTTGATAAAAAACTTTTAGAAATGGCTAAACTATTTAATCTTTCAAGAACAAAGCGGATAAAAAAAATAATATGGCCGTATATAAAACCACAAGTTTATTCAGCTTTGAAGATTTCGATAGGAACAGCTTCAAAAACGATTGTGATGGGCGAAGTTCTAACGACAGTAACAGGAATTGGCGGACAGATTGTTACAGCGAGATTGAATATTGAAAGCGAGATGATAATTGCGTGGACTTTTGTGGCTGTTGTAATGTATTTAGTTTACAACAAAATTTGTGCTTTATTTTTCAGCGATAAAAAGCAAATTAGGATTAACGCAGATGTTAAAAGTTCAAAATCTTCGTAAATACTATAATCACAAGAAAATTCTTTCTGATATTTCTTTCGAAGTTGAAGACAATCAGATTGCTGCACTTGTTGGTCCTAGCGGATGCGGAAAGACTACATTGCTAAATATCATTTCTGGGCTAAATTCTGACTATACAGGTTTTGTTCAGAATAATTTTCATAAAGTTGGATACGTTTTTCAAGAAGACAGAATTCTCCCATGGTTGACAGTTTTTGAAAATATAAAGATTGTTCGCGAAGATGGAAGCGACAGAGAAGTCAATCAGTTTATCGAAATGGCAGGTTTAAAAAACTATGAAAATTATTTTCCAGAAGAATTGAGCGGTGGAATGAAACAGCGTTGTGCCATCGCAAGAGCCTTGTATTTTGGAAGCGATTTTCTTCTTATGGACGAGCCATTTAAATCTCTCGATTACATATTAAAGCAGCAGATGCTCCTTGATTTGAAGAAGATTCAAGCTCAGCAAAAAAACTCAATTTTGTTTGTAACCCATGATATCGATGAGGCGATTTTTATAGCAGATAAGATTCTTGTTTTACAGAAAAATCCTTGCAAGATTGTAAAAGAAATTTATCTCAATCAAAAAACAAGAACAGGAACAGAAAAAGATTTTCTAAAAGACGAGATTCTTAAGTTGATTAGGGGTGTCTAACTTATAGGATTTTAGGAGTCCTGTGTCTTTGACCAGCGTATTGAGAAGGAGAATAAAATGTTTTTTTCAAAACTTCCTGTTAGTAAAGTATTTAATCTATGTGATTTTATTGCGTTAAAACCTCAGATGGTCATAAGCAAAAATATCTGTAGCTCAACATCTTTTGATATGACGCTATATTCTTTTGGAGCAGGAGAAAGCATTACATGGCAGACAATTCCTGATGATATTTTACTTTTTGTCCTCGAAGGCGATGTTTTTTTAGAAGTTAAGGAAAATGGCTTAGCTAAAGGATTTTCTGCAATAGCAGGAAAATGTCTTTTTGTAAAGGGCGGAAACGAATTTCAAATAAGTGGGAATAAACCATATAAGATGGCTTTTATGGTTGTAAATAATTTTGGAGGAACAGATATGTTTATTAAAAATTTTGAGCAGGGAAAAATCGTTACCCTCAAAGAGCAGATTGAAGTTGAAAGCGGAACAATCGCAAGTAAAACACTTGTAAACAGCGATGCAATGACTATGACAATTTTTGCGTTTGATGCAGGGCAGGGGGTCAGCACTCATTCTGCCCCAGGTGATGCATTTGTTGTCTGCCTTGAAGGCAAAGCGGAAATTGAGTTAAACGGCGAAAAACTTATCATTCACTCTGGAGAATCATTGATAATGCCAGCAAATGCACCTCATGCTGTAAAAGCAGTTGAACCATACAAGATGCTTCTTACAGTTGTAAAAAAATAGGAAAGTAAAATGAATTATGACTTACCTTTGAGCATTGGAATTGATGCTGGAAATACTTCAATCAAGATTGCTGTATGCGACAAAAACAACAAAATCATCTATTCAGATTATAAGATTCATCAAAGTAGAATCGACGATTGCTATAATCAAATAATTTCTGCAATTCCAGAAAGTGTTGTCGAAAAAATCTCCTACGGCTCTGCCAGCGGTATTTTTGCAGGCTTGATATTTGGTTCAATTGAAAATTCTATAGAATCTTTGGTAAAAGGTGTAAAAGCAATTTGTCCAAACGCAGCATCTGTTGTCGAAATGGGAAGTCATAATTCGCAGTACATCACAGGTCTTCAAAACGGAAACATACAGTTTTCTGCAAACAAAAATTGTGCGGCAGGAACTGGTTCTTTTTTTGAAGATCAGATGACACGGCTCGGTGCAAAAATTGAAGATTATTCAGATTATGTTTTAAAAGCAACTTCAATTCCTCGCATTGCAGGCCGTTGTTCAGTCTTTGCAAAGACTGATATCATACATCGTCAGCAGGACGGTGAAAAAATTGAAAACATATTAAAGGGTTTGACGTATTCAATGGTTGCAAACTTCAAAGGAACAATCATGTCGAAACTCCCATTAGAAGCACCAATTTTTTTAGCTGGAGGATGCAGTAAAAATATCGGTGTAATTATGGCTTTTGAAGATTTACTTCATCTAGATAAAGATTTTATTGTTTGTCCAGAAAGTTCAGTTGCTCAGGCTGTTGGAACTGCAATTTTAGCAAAAGAAAAGCAGCTTTCTTGGAAAAAAACTGATATCAAAAATAAAAAAGAAACTAATATTTCAAATTCAATTTCAGATAACGAACTTCCAAACCTTATAGATGATTATCCGACAGAAAATCTTCATCAAGTTTATCAGTTTGTACCCGGAGAGCCTGTTTTTCTTGGAATAGATGTTGGCTCAACAAGCACAAATTTTGTTTTAGTCAATCAAAAAAATCAGGTATTAGATTATCAGTATTTTAAAACGCTCGGAGATTCGGCTGCCGCTGTAGAACGAGGGTTTGAAAGCTTGAAACAGAGATTCGGTGACAAGCTCAATGTTAAACACAGCGGAGTAACAGGCTCTGGACGAATTGCCATTGGCAAAAAATTTAATATCCCAGTAGTAAAAGATGAGATAACCGCACAATCTACTGGAACTTTATTTTTGAATCCTGAATGCGACACCATTTTTGAAATCGGTGGTCAAGATGCAAAATATATTAAATGTGAAAACGGGAAAACTATAGATTTTACAATGAATAAAGTTTGCTCCGCTGGAACAGGTTCTTTTATCGAAGATCAGGCAGAGCGACTTGGAATTACAGCATACGAATTGGGAATGAAGGCTTTTGAATCAAAAAATCCTTCTAATCTTGACCAGCGTTGTACTGTTTTTATGAAAACCAGCATAGAAAATCAGCTTGTACAAGGCGACTCACTTGAAAATATATGCGCAGGTGTTTGTTATTCTGTTGTAAAAAATTATATAAACAAAGTTGTAAGCGGAAAAACCATAGGAAAAAAAATCTGTTTTCAAGGCGGTTTGGCTTACAATCACGGAATTATAGCAGTGTTCAAGAAGATGTTTGGAGATAGGTTTGCAATCACGCCATATTTTAGCGTTACTGGGGCTTTAGGAATGGCGCTGCTGGCAAAGGAATCTTTTAATCAAGCAAAAGAAAAACGAGTAGACAACGCTATTGTTGAGCTGAACAAGCAGCTGTTTGAGAATATTCAAAAAACGACATTTGGAATGTATTCGGAAGATTTTGAGCCATCTAAAAAGACTGTTGGAATCCCACGCTCTATGATGATTTATAAATTATTTCCATTTGCATACAATTATTTTAAAGAACTTGGGTTTAACGTGGTTCTTTCTCAAAGAACGGACGAAGATATAGTCCGCATCAGCCAAAATTTAGTAAAAGAAGAGACATGCTTTCCAATCAAACTGATGCACGGCCACATGCAAGAACTGGTAGAAGCTGGTGTTGATTATATTTTTATGCCTTCGGTGTACACTATGCAACACGCTCTTTCTAATCTCAAACATAATTACGGATGCGTTTACATGCAGAGTGCAGCCCGACTTGTTGCCGATGTTTTAAGATTTGAAGAAAAAGGAATAAAACTTTTGAATCCTGTTTTGCAAATGGATATGGGAGCACCTCACATGGCTTTTGCGATGATAAAAATAGGGCTAAGGCTTGGGAAAAATCCTATTCAATGTAAAAACGCTCTTTTAAAATCTGGAAAAGCACTCAAAATGGCACAGAAAATTCAAGAAGAGGATGGTAAAAATCTTCTCGAAAGAATTTCTGAAAATGAAAAAGTTCTTGTTTTAATCACGAGAACTTATGGTTTGATAGATGACGTGCTAAATATGGGACTCCCAAATTTACTTTTAGAACGCGGTTGCACAGTTATCACTTTGGGAAATCTTGAAGGCCACGAAGTTGATATTTCAAAAGATTATAAAAACCTTTACTGGCCGTTCAGTCAGCATATTTTGAGTGGTGCAAAAATAATAAAAGATAATCCAAACCTATATGCTGTTTATCTTACAAATCATGGGTGCGGACCGGACACGATGATAAATCATCTTTTTGCAGAAATTATGGGCAAAAAGCCGTATCTTCAGATTGAAGTTGACGAACATTATTCAAAAACGGGTCTGATTACAAGAATAGAAGCGTTCCTGTCAAATCTCGAAAAAAATGAAAACAAAATTTACAAAGATGATTTAGCGCATGGATTTTTATCTGATGATTTAGACGAGCTTGATAAATCATTAGCAATTTATATTCCTCATTATGATTTCATAAGTAGCAAAGTCTGTTCGCAGTTGAAAAATCTAGGCTACAATGCAAAACTTCTTGAGCCAACAAGCAGAAAATCGCTCACTTTAGGAAAAGATAGCACAACATCTAAAGAATACGTAACATTTGTAAGTCTTTTAGGTGATGTTTTGCTTTTTGAAAAAGAAAATCCAAAATCAGAAGAAATAAAACAGCTGCTTTTATTTCAGACAGAAGGCTCAGAAACTGATGGATTTTATGCAACTGTAATTCGCTCAAAATTAGATTTGCTTGGCAGAAGCGATATTCATATCATTGCTCCAAAAGTTGAGCAAATCATTTATCAGAAAAAAGAGATTTTTGACATCTTCTGGAATGCAGTTTGCTATGTTGATGAAATGTTTGAAAAAAATGGTTCTATCAAAAATCAAAATACTAAAACACTTTATATAACAGGAAATCCTCAAATTATCTTAAATCAGATTTGCAACAGCAACTTTTTTGATTATCTGAAACAAAAAGGCGTGAACTTTAAATGCCATTCATTTAAGGAATATTATCTTTTTATGTGGATGGAAAAAATCAGACAAGAAAAAAATACTCCATCAGAAATAAAAAAACGATTAAAAAAACTGATGAAGGGAACAGCAATAAAGAATTTGCAAAAAATAGCAGACAAAAAGGTAAAATTGCTTACAGGAACAAATCTTCGGTATAGATATGCTGCGAGGACGATTTTTCATAAAGACTGCGATGCAGTTATTGAATTGGTTCCAATGTATGAAAACGGAACTTCAATTTTAAATATGATGAAGGAAAATAACAAAGAAAGGCTTCCTTTATTTCAGATGCAGTTTGACGGCAAAGAAAACAAAGATGATTTTGAAATGCTCGATTCATTTATGGAATTGATTAAAAAATAATTGCAGCAGAGAAAGCAGTATTTCACAGAAATATTTCTGAATATTTTTCTTTTGCACTTTTTAAATTTATGGGTTAAGTCAGAAAGTAGGTCAGTGTTCGTTAGTATGGAAAAACCGGTGACTGAACTTATTAAATCTTTTAGAAATAACATGAAAGACTGCACGAATCTTCAGGTTAAGAATCTAAAAAAATGATACTGAAAAAGTTCTGGCAGAATGCACAAAAAAATCTGTCTTCTGGGCTGGCTAGATAGAAAGCTCTTGGACTATAATAATAGAAAAGAAAGAAGCTGTGACACCTTGGGCTTAAGTTCCTGCCCGAATAGGATTTAAAGACAAAAAAAGAGGGAAGTTGAAAGATAAGGATTTAATGTGAGAAGATAAATCAGGAGGATAAAAATGCAGCTACAGATAAGAGATAGCCTTAATACAGTAAACAAACTTATTTCTCTTGTAGAACAGGCCGAAAAACAATTTAAAAGTGCAAGAAACTGGAGCTTCCTGGATATTTTAGGCGGTGGAACCATTACAGATCTGGTGAAGCATTATAAGCTCAGAAAAGCTGGGAACATAATGAATGAAGTAAACTATTATCTTCAGCAGTTAAGTGTTCAGCTTGGTAATATAAACATTCCGGCAGATTACAGAATGCAGATAGGTAGTTTTCTTACATTTGCAGACTTCTTCTTTGACGGAATATTTGTAGATGCATATATGACTTCAAAAATAATGAAAAGCCTTGAACAAATCCGCAATTTATTGAATAAACTTCATCAGGCGAAAGACAGTCTTGAATCCATGATTACAGACGGAAATTAAATATGAATTTAAGACTTGAACAGGGTATGTCCAAAGCAATTTCTAAAAAACAGACGCAAGCTATTTTGAAAAATGAAAAAAAGATATGGTAGGCAGCAATATTGTGGTATTATGAAATTCAATTATTCTTATGCAATTTTTGTTTTACTAACTTTACTATTGACCATTATTGCTCAGACTCAATTAAAACTGAAATCTAATTCTTCTGAAATTTACTGTGGAGTTAAAAGTAACCAGAAGTTACATAAAAAAGAATAGAAAAGGGGAGTCTAACTAATGAGTTTTGCACAATTTATATTACCTATTATTGCCTCTGTTTTACCTAACAATCAAAAATATCTTGATCAGGATATTATAAAACAAAGTAAATATGATGATAACCAATCAATTGAACACAATAATTGTTTGGAACACCAAACAATTTTAAGAAAATATGATGATTCAAGCAGATTTCTTCAATTTGTTAAACATTCATCACATAGATCGCATTCATCGCATAGCTCCCATTCCTCTCACTCAAGTGGTACTACAAGACACAGTTCACATTCTTCTCACTCAAGCGGTACTTCTTCAGGAGGTACTTATAGTGGTTCATCAACTACGGAAACAACTACTATACCCGCAGTTACTGTTAAAGTAACTCTTAGTTCCGATACATCTACAGTAACAGAAATCTCATTAACATGGTCAACAACAGGTCTTACTAGTAGTGAAATAAAATCCATTGATATTTATCAGAATGATAAATTATTAAAAACTGTTTCTTCATCAACTTATACTGTAACCAATCTTACTCAGAATACAAGTTATTCATATTATATAAAAGTTAAAACAAGTAGTAAGGCTTATACATCAAATACTATTACTGTAAAGACAAAACCTGATTCATAATTTATAATAAAAAATCAGATTTAAAAGTTGATTCTGCCGAAGTAAGCAAATAAGTTTGAGAACTTATTAGGACTGTAATTTTAATTTTTTTATATTCAAAAGTAAAAATTAGTTACTCATTTGCAGGATGAAAAGATATAAGTCGTGAATTTTTATATATCAGCTCTATTATTCCTTTATAACTATCATTTTAATAATATTAGGTATTATTGAAATAATCTTTTTTCAACGGAGAAAAAATGGGACAACTAAAGAAAGTTAATGCAATAAGTGAAAAATTTGGAAGAGATTATTTATTAGTAAATTCTTGTTGTGAACACATTTTCTTGGCAGAGAAGGAATACAACAACTATATAGAAGATATTACTAAGTGTTCTCCAGAAACTATTGAAATTCTCAAATCTCGTTTTTTTGTTTATGAAGATAGTGAAGAAGAATTATTTAATAAAATATATAAAATAAAATACACAACAAAGCATTCATATCTTGAAAATGATAATTTATTACTAATGGTAGTACCTACTATCTCATGTAATTGTAGTTGTGTTTATTGCCAAGTTAATAGCAAAAAAGATAATTCGAGTGAAAACAATATGTCTTTTAAAACTATTTTGAATTTTTGTGATTTTGTTTTTTCTCTGCCTCATAAGCACATTAAAATTGAGTTCCAAGGAGGAGAACCATCATTAAAATTTGATTCAATTGAAACAATTGTAAGAAGATTAACTCGATTAAATAAAAGGCAGAAAAAAGAACTAGATTATGTTATTTGTACAAATCTATTAAATATTTCAAAACATGAATTAAAAATTATAAAAAAATTTAATATTGCAATTTCAAGTTCATTAGATGGTCCTAAAAAACTACATAATGCAAATAGACCTTCAATCTATTATAGTTCCACATATGATTCATATATAGAGAATGTTAAATATGTAAGAGAACATGGTATATATCCTTCTGGACTTGTAACAATAACTGCACAGAATTTACCACATATGCGTGCAATTGTTGATACGTATATTGAAAATAATTTTGATGGAATATTTTTAAGACCATTAAATAATTATGGTTGTGCTTTTAAGAACAAAAATGTCTATTATGACTTGAGTAAATATATAGAAGCCTATAAAGATGCCGTTACATATTTAATTAAAAAAAATCTAAATGAAGGAATCCATCTACGAGAAGAGATGTTCTCGATAATTCTGAGAAAAATTTTGACTCCTTTTAATGATGGATTTGTTGATATGCAAAATCCTTGTGCTCTTGGACAAATGTGTCTTATGGTAAAACAAAATGGAGATGTTTATCCGTCTGATGAATCACGAATGATTTCTGAAATGGGAAACGAATATTGGAAAATGGGTAATATAAATTCTCTCGATTGTTTACGAACAATGAAACAAAAAAGAGTTGAAATATTAGATACCGGACGACTTGAAAATTACGAAGGATGTAAAAATTGTATATATAGTCCATTTTGTTATGCTGACCCAATCAAAAAATGGTATATAAAAAACATTGCTGGAGAAAACTACGAATCATATTGTGGTATAAGAAAAGAATTATTTAAATTCGTTTTTGAACAACTTAGAAATGCTGATGAAAAGAAACTTCATTTATTTAGGAAATGGGCAAATGTCTGAAGATATAAAAATTATTATTCCAGGTAAAAAAAAATATAAAATTATTGATTTATTCTCTGGCTCTACAAATTCATTTAACCAAACCTTAGAAAAAATACATGATATTATAATTCAAGTTGAAGGAAAGCAAGAATTACTTTATAGAATTGAAAATAGACAATTAACATTTTTTATTACTTCAAAATGCAATCAAAGATGTATCATGTGTCCTCAAAAACTTGATATAGATAGTATCCATAATGATTTAATTGTACAGTGTGTAATAAACAACTTAGATTATTCAATTATTGATGAAGTTTGTTTTACTGGTGGAGAACCTTTGCTAAAAATGAATCTGATAGATAGTTTTATTGAAAAATCTCCATCTAACATTTTGATAACTATCTTAACAAATGGAACAATATTTCCTTCATCAACAATACTTAATTCTAGCAGAGTTAAACTTTGTGTACCTTTATATTCATTTTATGATGAATTACATAATCGTATGACAGGTTCAAGCGCATTTTACAAAGTTATACATAATTTGATGGAAATCTCACAATTCAATATTCCAATAGAACTAAGGTTTGTACTAACAAAACAAAATATAGGATTATTAGAAGAGTATGCGAGATTTGTTTGGAGAAATCTCCCTTTTGTACAAGATGTTGCATTTATGGGAATGGAACTTACTGCAGAAGCAAAAATTAATAAAGAATCATTATGGATTGATCCAAATCAGTATATTTCATCTCTACAAAACGCTGTTGCCATATTGAATCATTACGATATTACAGCATGGATTTATAATTTACCTTATTGTTTATTTGATGAAAAATATAGAAAATTTTTAATTCAATCCATTTCTCCATGGAAAATAAAGTATTTGCCAATATGTGATAAATGTCAATTACGAGAATCATGTGGTGGAATGTTCTTCTCTGATGTTAAAGATTTTGAAGATATAATACATAATTGTATTGAATAGGGGCATATATTAAGTTTTTAGTTCCATTCTTGGCAAGTATCTACTAAATTTCGAATTTTTGGATGCGGATATAAATACTTTTAACACTTTTTAAATAAGAATAAAATTAGGTAGACAGAATATACATTATAAGAAGTAAAATCTCTGTTTAGTTTTCAAACAATTCAAAATAAAAACTCCCTCGTTTTTAACGAGGGAGTTTTCTCACGTTTTTTTATAAATCTAATTTAATGCTGTCTTTAGAACTTCAAGATTTTGTTTCATTGTTGAAAGATAGGTCTTTCCTTTTGCAACATCTTTTGTGCTCACTGACTGCAAGGAATCTAATTCCATAATTTTTTGATCTTTTGATTTTGAATTTTTTATAATTGTTTTTGCTATTTTCTTGTCGGATTTTTCTAAGGTTAAAACTGTGTTCAATCCATTTTCATCAATCTTTTTTGATAAAAAGGCAATCGTTTCAAAACTTGCTTCGGATTCAGCACTGCAACCTAAGAAAGCAGCATAATAAGAGATATTGTAGTCATGCAATAAGTATGTAAACGGAAATCTATCTCCAACTAAAACTGTCTTTAATTTTGAAGTCTTTGCAACATTTTCGTATTCTTTGTCGAGCATAGAAAGTTCATTCAAATAGTTTTTTGTGTTCAACTTGTAAACTTCAGCATTTTTTGCATCGATTTTTTGAATTTCTTCTGAAATTTTTTCTGTTAAAATCATTGCATTTTTCAAAGAAAGCCATACATGTTCATCGTATTCAACTTCATCTTCTTCATGCTCATGATTGTGTTCATGCTTATGGCTAAGTCCAGCATGTTCTAGCATATCGTCAACAATGTCATCTGAATCAAAGTCTGCCGGATAATAAGTTGGCCAATGTTCCATTTCTTTTGAAAGCGCATCGAATCCTTCATTTCCAAAATAAAGATGGAAATGCTCTACTTTTGTTGGTGCTATATTGTGATCGCTAAATTGAATGTATTTTGGAGCATCTGTGTTCTTTGCATTTTGTGCTTCAAAAAAGAAACGAACTCCTCTATTTCCTTTTGGATAATTGTAAACTTGGTATCCTTTGTAAGAATATTTTGCGGTCGCTGTTTTTCCATTTTTATAAAAAGAAATTTTATTTCCTTTTATGACGATTTTTTCAACATCAGTTTTATAGCCTTCCTCATAGTATTGCTTGTATTGTTGTGCAGTTTTATCACCATTTTCTGCCTTTGCCTGCATAACTTCGTCCAAAGAACCGTCTTTTAAATAAGGGTAAACCGACTGCCACTCACCTTCCCAATCCGAGAGTTTTCTGTCTTTTATTTGAGAATCTTCAAAATAACCTTTAAAAACCATCATTGATTTTTCATCATGATGATGTCCGTGTTCATGGTGATGGTGTTCTCCATGATGATGCTCTGTACACTGCATTCCTTCTATAAGTTCTTCCTGGCGAACTTTTTCCCCAAGGACTTCCATCATATTGATAACTTTTATGTTCTTATTTGTGGCATTTTTTAAAGCGCCCTTTACCCAATCGTCGCTTTCTCCACCGACATAGATGAACATATCCGCCTTTGAAATTTTTGCAATATCTTGAATGCTTGGCTGATAACTGTGCAAATCCGTTCCTTTGTTTTGAAGAAACGAAACATCAAATTCACTTGCCTTTGAACCTAAAATATTCATAACCCAGTCGTATTCAGGAAATGAAGTACAAACTATAGTTTTTTTTGGAGCAGCAAAAATTGAAGCAGAACAAAGAAGCATTGCGCCCAGTAAAATTGATTTAATTATATTTTTCATTGTTTTTCCTTTTTGTATTTTTAATTTAAAATTTCTTATTATTTGGAAAATTTTTAATGCTAATCATTTAGGCGAATCTTTTGCGATACTAAAGTCTTCTTTATCGTTATCTGATTTTTTAAATGAAAGCATTTTTCAAAAAAACTGTTGAATTCTTTTTTTAAAATATATAAAAAGAAAAAAAATAAAGTTAAAAGTTGCAAATTATTCCTTGTCAGCTGAAGAATCAAACAAATCTGGCATTTTTCTTCGGAGCATTGGTGATTTGATTCTGCGATTTCAAAGAAAAATGAAAATCCTATAAGAAAAATAAATGAGAGTACAAGGATTTGTTTTATTTTTTTTTGCTGTTCGTTTTGCATTTTGGGCAAAGTCCATTTAAAGTTGAATTATCCAAATCTATTTCCAATCCCATGGTTTTTGAAAGGGATTTTATATAGGCCACAGTATTCTTGTCTGTAAGGTGCATAACAGAAGCACACTTAGAGCATTGAAAATGTATATGCTCATGGCAATTTTCTTTTTCTTCGGCATTTTGATATATAAAACCGTCGTGCAAAGAAGATTTGTGCCTTATCAAGAGCCCCTGCTCCGTCAATTTATCGAGATTTCTGTAAACAGTGGTCTTATTTACATTCAGTCCGTTTTCCTTTAAAAATTCCAGTAGTTCAAATGCTGTAAATCCTTTTTCGAATTTTGATTTAACAAACTGATAAATTAAATCCGACGTCTTAGTCTTATAAGATTTTTGCAACATAGTTGCATTTTATGATTTTAAGATTATACTGTCAATAGAAAATATTTTTAGCTTTATGATTTTTTTTAAAGAATATAAAAGACATCTATTATCCCTTCTCTTCTTTTTATTTATAGGAGTTTTAGTTTTTGCGTATGATTTGAGAAATCCTGATTTTGCCAGAGTCGATTTTGATCTTTCTAAACTCAACAAAACGATGATTGCAGCCTTTCTTTCGGATATGGATTTTAATTGTGAAAAATATGAAAACAAAACGATTAGAATCAAAGGTTTTTTTTATATTTTTGATGAAACCTCTTGCGATGTTGATGATGTAATATTTGGCTGCGTTGTGCCAGATGAGGCTGGATGTTGCTTAAAAGGCTTGGGTTTTAAATTAAAAAACAAAGATGATATTAAAAACAAAAAAATAAAACCTTACGATGAAATAATCGTCACAGGAATTTTTAAAACCTACGATGAAAAAGGAGAAATTTTTAAAGGGCTCGTGCAAGCCTGTTTAGATTGTAATTAGAGTTTTATTTTAATTATTCTTGGGAATTTCTCTGCTCTATTAACTTTAAATTTATTGCTGCTATCCGTCTGTAAAGTTCAAAATAATCTACAAAATTTTCGTCTGGAAGATTTTGTTCTGGTTTTAAAACTCTGTCTTTAAAAATTTCGTTAGCAACTTTTACACCTTCTCTTTTTATTTTTTTAGAATATTCATCGTTTAATTCTTTTGTCCAACCTGTTATTTGAGGTTTTGCAAATGTTTTTAATTTTTTTATAGATGCAACTTGATATAATTTCTTGCCTGAAAAATCTTCTATCGCATTTCTAAAAGCCCTGTCTTTAGAAAAAACAAGAGTGCATTTTAGAATATTATTTTCTCTTTTAAATGAACAAAAAGAATCGCTTTTAAAAAAATCCTGTGCGTTTTTTGTTTTTAGGAACTCATCAAGCAAAGCGATTTCGTAAAATTTATATTCGTAAAGGCTTCCCCAAAGACTTGCACTTAAACTTTCTCGCTTGCGCTGATTTGTAACAGGAAAAATAAAAATCTTTTCTATACTGATTGTCTTTATAAGTTCCGCATTTAAAGCAGAAACAACTTTTAATTCGTCTACTTTTTCATACATTATAACAGATGCTATTTCATCTTCAGATTCTATTCCAAGACTCAGAGTTGAGGCGAACTCAATTTTTGGCAAAGGATTAAACCCTGCAGTATATACAACAGGAAGATTAGATTTTTGTATCGCTCTATTAAACATCTCAATCAAAGAAAGATGGCTTATAAACTGCCCGCCATCTTTTTTCGTAAATTTAAAAATACATCGATATAAAACAGGGATATTATGTTCTTGCCTTCTGTCAAAAAAATCTTCAGTTATAGCAAGAGATTTTTTACTTTTTTGTATACTTTTATCTACATCTTCTTGAAATTTATCAGTATTGACAGCGACTTTTGAATTGCAAACTCCACAGCGATGTTCACAATTAGGCTTACAGATAGGAGTTAAAATCTTTTTTTCGTGCTTTTCCCATTCTTTTAAATAAAAACTTTTAGGGGGGCCAAGACTTACATCATCCCACGGCAGAGTTTCTGCTTTATCTTTTTCCCTTAAAATTTCTTTTTTAACATCGTAATCTGCTTCTGCAAAAGTTTCTTCCCACAATGGCAAATCTTTTCTCAAATTTTCTTCCCAGGCATCCAGGCGAATTCCTTTTTTATACGCTTCGTATATTATTTTCCCTGCTCTCTTATCACCACGACTGCAAAGTGCTTCTATATAACTTGTGGAAACATCGTGAGTTCCAACTTTAAACTTTCCTTTAGGGAGATTTTCTCTTATATAGCGAAGTTTTTTTTCACTTTCTTCTGGGCTTATTTGGCGAGCCCATTGATAAGGCGTGTGAGGTTTTGGAATAAAGGTTCCGACATTTACATGACATTGAATTTTGGTTTTTTCCTGTAATTCAAGCATAAAATCTACGATAACTTTTTCTTCAGTTTTTTCTTGAGTTTCGAAAAATGGCAACCCTACCATAAAATAGAATTTCGCCTTGTTCCATCCGTGAGATTTTGCTTCATTTATGAGTTTTTCAAGATGCTGAGCGTAAACTTCTTTGTTCAAACACAACTGCCAAGTTTCATCTGGAGTTTCTACCGCAAAGGTCAAGCCTGATTTTCTAACTTCGTTTAATTCATCTAAAATCGGAAAAGTAAAGCTGTTGACTTTTAAAGATGGAAGCTGAAAAGAGATATTTCTTGAACGATATTTTTCATTCAATTCTTTTAAAAGCCCTGCAATATCTGGATAATCTGCACTCGAAAGACTCGTGAGGCTTATCTCTTTATATCCTGCCTTGGTTACAAGCTCTTCTACATAATCAAAAATCATCTTTTTGGAGCGCGCTCTCTGCGGTCTGTAATAGATACCTGCATGGCAAAACCTACAGCCATTGGGACAGCCTCTCATTATTTCGACAACGCCGTGGTCTTGAACAGTTTTTATGTTAGGAAGTGGAAAATATGATTTTAGAGGCTCGTCTTCGGCAAAATTTTCATAAACCGCTCTACGAGCGATTGAATGACCATAAGTTTCTACACTCATTCCTTCTGTCCAGACATTCGGACTTTTAGCAAATTCTTTGAGCATTTGCTCTTTTGTCGCACCACTTTTTTTCATCTCGGCCAGGCTCTCTATCAATTCAAACATTCCACCTTCGGCTTCTCCAATAAAAATTGCATCAAAAAAAATGCTGAACGGAGCAGGATTTGTAGCGCCAACGCCACCTGCAATGACTATAGGATGTTCTTCTCCCCTCTGCTTTTTTAAAAGCGGGAGTTTTCCGCAATCTAAAATTTGAAGTGCACCTATTATTCCAAGTTCATATCCGATTGAAAAGCCTATCATGTCTAGATCTTTTAAAGGAATCCCGGTTTCAAGCGTATACAGCGGAGTTGAAGTTTCTTTTAACAGTTGCTCAAAATCTTTTTCTGGGCAAAAGACCCTTTCGCACCTTATATTTTTCTTTTTGTTTAAACCTTGATATATTATTTTTATCGCTTGATTGCTCATTCCTATCGCATAGGTATCTGGGAAAGCCATTGCAAAATTAAAAAGGTCGTCGTTTTCTGTGTGATTTTTTACAATTTCTCCAATTTCGCCTCCAAGATAGGTTGCAGGATTTTGTACGCCGATGAGTTTTGCCCCGAATACTTTGATAGGATTTATAAGATTTTTCATAAGTCGATTAACGATTATAGAGTAAATATTTCTTAATTGACACTGGTAATACGATTCTTTATGAATAGACAAAAAAAGCATCCCTACAAAAAACTGCAAGGATGCTTAAAGATAAACTCTTTCTAAAAAGATTGAAAAATTCAACAGCCTAAAAAGATTTGATATTTTTGCTGACTGTTGAATTTTGTGCTGAAATTTTATTCCATAGTTACGACTACTTTCATGTAATTTTGAGGATTGCTTTCTATATCTCTAATTACATCCGCAGCCTGTTCAATAGGAACTGTTTTTGTTAAAAGTTTGAGCATGTCAACTTTTTTCGAACAAATCAATTCTACGGCTTCTTCAAATTCTCCTGCACTTGTTCTTGCGCCTCTTATATCGAGTTCTTTTTTTGTAATTCTATCCGTTGGTAAAGAGGTTTCTGTTTTAGGCCACCCCGTCAAAGTGATTCTTCCAGCATAAGAAACATAGTCGAGCGTATTTCTTATGGCTACGTTTGCACCACTGCATTCCATAACCTGCTGAGCCATAACGCCGTTTGTTATTTCGTGGATGAGTTTTACAGGGTCTTCTTTGCTTATGTTTATAGTGTGTTCAATGCCGAGAGAACGAGCAAAATCCAATCTTTCCTGAACAAGATCCAACAAAATAGCATGAGCTCCGTAATCTTGTGCAACCATTCCAGCTGCCAATCCTATAGGACCTGCACCGATGATAGCGCAATATTCGCCTGCTTTGAGCTTGCCGCGGTGAATGCCATGAGTTGAAATTGTAAGTGGTTCTGCAAGAGCCGCTTGTACCCAAGTCATCTCATCTGGCATTTTTATAAGCATGTCTGCTGGATGGCAAAAATATTCGGCCATTCCGCCGTCCACATGAACGCCAAGAACTTTTAGGCTTTCGCAACAGTTTGTTCTTTTTATGCTACAAGGATAACAATGTCCGCAGTACAGATAAGGGTCTACTATGACTCTGTCTCCAACTTTTATGTTTTTAGGATTTGATTTTGGAATAGAAACTACTTCTCCTGCAATTTCGTGACCGATTATGCGAGGATAAGTTACCAAGCCATTTGTTCCGCGAAACGCACCTATGTCAGAGCCACAAATTCCTGCAGCCTTAACTTTTATAAGTGCTTCGTTTTCTTTTGGAACAGGCATTTTTACATCTTCAACGACTACATCTTTTGGTTTTATAATTTTTACAGCTTTCATGTTAAACTCCTCTTTTATTTTTAATCAAAAGTGAACACAATCTTCCTTATAGAAGGATCTCTTGTATCATTAAAATCAAGTGCCTTTTGGATATCTTTTATGTTGTATGTATGAGAACAACTTCCATTTAAATCGAGTTTACCTTCGTTTATAAGGTCAATCGCTTTTTGGAACATCTTGTTTTGCAGACGAGAACCACGGATATCGAGTTCTTTTGATGTTATAAGGAATTGATTTATTTCAATAGGAGAAGTTGAAAATCCCATCGTAATTACGCGGCCAGCATTGCCGGTAGCCTGTAAAAGACTCATAAGGGAAGAAGAAATACAAGCAGCGTCAATAGATAAAGTTACACCTCGTCCATCTGTGTATTCTTTTACTTTTTCAATTAAATTTTCTGTTTTTCCGTTAATTATATACTTTGCGCCCATAGCCTTTGCTTCTTCAAGTTTTTCCTGAATTACATCGGTTATGATTATGTTATCGCAAAAAAGTCGAGCAACTTTCAATATTGAAGTTCCTAACGCACCAGCACCAAATATCAAAAGAGTGTCGTCTTTTTCAATTTGTGCGCGAGAGCACGCTTGAATTGCGATTGTTGTTGGTTCAATCATAACTGCGTCAACATCTTTTAGAGAGTCTGGAAGCAAATAACAGTCGGATTCTGGAACAGCGATGAATTCCTTGTATCCACCATCTATGTGCACGCCTCTTACTCTTAAATTATCGCAAACATTGCCTCTACCGTGCTTACATGGATAGCAGTGTCCGCAACTGGTAACCTGATTTATGATTACTCTGTCGCCTATTTTTAGTTTTTTTACGTCTTTACCTGTTTCGGTAACTACTCCAACCATTTCGTGTCCAATTACGCGCGGATAAGTTGCCGCAGCGTTTGTTCCGTGGTAAATGCCAACATCCGAGCCACATAGCCCCGCCGCAGTCATTTTTACAAGAACATTGTTTTTATCATCGATAGTAGGTTTTTCAATATCGATGATTCGCAAATCGTTAGGTTTGAAAATTTGAACAGCAATCATAATGCCTCCTTTGATTGACTGGAATCCGTGTAATCACCTTTTGTATAGATAATTGAACTGTTTTGTGCGTCTTTTTTTTTATTTTAAATATAAAAACATTGACACCAAAACAAAGTATGATAACATACTAATATACTAATATGTTAGTTTGATTTTGTCTAACTAAATATTTTTTTTCATAATTTTACTAGGAGGAATGTATGAAAAAATCACTTTTGTTAATTGCCACTGCTTGTGTGCTGGCAATAACTACAATTGGATGCGGAAAAAAGGCAGCTAATTCAGTTACAATCAAGGTTGGAGAAAACTGGGGATCATCTCACCCAATGGGTAGAGCTATTCAACAAGTTTTTAAAGCTGAAGTTGAATCAAAAACCAATGGTTCCGTAAAGGTTGATGTTTATTCGGACGGAACACTCGGAAACGAAGGCGACCTTTGGAACGGAGTACGCAACGGTACTATCGAAATGGCTATCGTAGGAACTCCATTCAATCAGGAATGGCCTGTAAGTATGATTTCTGACTGGCCTTTCTTGTATAAAGATTTGAATCATGCAAAAAAAGTTTGGACTGGAGATATTGCTACCGATTTGAATAAGCAGTTCCATGAAAAATTCCCAACAGTTTATATGCTCGCATGGGGACCAAACAGCGCAAGAACATTTACAAGCAATAAAAAACTTACTTCTGTAGCGGATTTCGTAGGACAGAAATTCAGAATGCCTTCAAACCCTATTCACGTAGGCATCGCACAGAATTTAGGAGCAAGTGCTCAGGTTATTCCTTTGGGAGACCTCTTCTCAGCTCTTGAATCTGGCGTTGTAGACGGACAGGACAACGGTATGGTTACCGTAATAAGCCAGAGTTTTGACCAAGTACAAAAATACATCTACGAAACAAACCACATCATCGCTACTCTCGAAATCATTATCAGTGCGGGTTGTTTTGACAAACTCACAAAAGAACAGCAAAAAATCGTTTCTGATGCTGCAAAGGCTACAACACAATGGGCTTGGACAGAGTACATTAAAAGCGTTGATTCAGATCGTGCAAGCCTTAAAGCAAAAGGACTCACTATAACTCCATGCACTGCTCAGGATCAGGCTTTGATTCAGGAAAAAATAAAACCATTAACAGACAAGCTCTTAAAGGAACAGAGCTGGGCAAAAGCTCTTACTGAAAAAATCAAGGCTTATTGATAGCATGATACCGCTTAAACACGCTTGAGTTTATCTTGCTGATATTACGAATCTTCTTATAGAAGCGTAATATCAGCTTATCAATATTCAGGCATTTTAAGGCGATTTCATAATATAAAAGCGAGGATTTAGCAATTGAATAAAATTATTAATGGCCTTTTTAAAGGTATTGAAGCCGTAATCGCAATTTTTCTTGCGGTTATGATTACTTTGGTGTTTGCAAATGTCGTATTGCGATATTTATTCAACAAAGGGTTTGCATGGTCGGAAGAAGTTGCACGTTTGTGTTTTATATACCTTGTATATTTAGGTTCTATTGAAGCCGCAAAAGATAACAAACACCTTCTTATCGATTCCATACTTATAAAACTTCCTGGCATCACACAAAAACTGGTGTATATTTTGATTCAACTTATAATTATCTACCTTATGTATCTTATGACATTTGGAAGCTATGGTCTAATGATTCAAAACCTGCACGATAAATGGGTAGCGACTCAATTTCCAATCTGGGGCGTTTATTTATCTGGTTTATTTCTTGGCATTTCAATAATAATAATTTCAGTAATCAATATAGTACGACTCATATTCTTAAAAGCACCTGTTTCGGGATTGATTACTGCAACAAAAGAAGACGACCCTTTGGCCAGCGCAGAATAGGAGAATGTGAATGATTACGATTTATACAATAGTTTTTCTTGCCTCTCTAGTTATAACAATTATGATAGGTATGCCTATCACCTATTCTCTCTTGTTGAGTGGAGCAGCCACAGCGATTGCAATCGGAGGTCCTGCTACAAACGCACAGACTGTAGCAGCACAAGTTATGCGTGGAACAGACTCCGTTTCTATGATGGCACTTCCGTTCTTTATTCTTGTTGGAGAATTGATGAACCGAGGCGGTCTTACAAAACGCATAATCAACTTCTGTAACATCTTTGTAGGAAGATTCCGTGGCGGTTTGGGTTATGTAACAATTTTTGCTTGCCTTATGTTTGCAAGTCTTGTAGGTTCTGCCGTTGCAAGTACAGCTGCTTTAGGGGCAATCCTTATTCCAATGATGGTAAAATCTGGATACGGAAAAGAAACCTCTGCTGGTCTTCTTGCTAGTGCAAACCTTGTTGCTCCAATCATGCCTCCTTCTGTACCTATGATTATCTACGGTGTTACCGCTGGTGTTTCTGTAAAAGGTCTTTTTATGGGTGGAATCGCACCTGCTGTATATCTTACAGTGATTATGTGCGTTGTATGGTTCTTCGTTGTTCGCTCAGACGGCATAACTTCTCATGCTCCAAAATTGACTCCGAAAGAAATCCTTTTTAGTTTTTTGGAAGGTTTACCTGCTTTAATTCTTCCTCTAATCATATTGTTTGGCTTACGAGGTGGTATCTTCACTGCAACAGAAGCTGGAGTTGTCGCTGTAGTTTATACCCTTATCACAGGAATCTTTATCTATAGGGAATTAAAACCAAAAGATATATTCCAGTCCTTTATCTCTGCTGCAAAAATGTCTGCCGTAGTTATGTTTTTGGCTGCAAGTGCACAGTATGCGGCTTACATACTTACAATCTCGCGCATTCCGCAGCTTATAACCCAATCGTTGACTCCACTGATAGAGCATCCAATGTTGCTTAACTTCGTGTTACAGATAATCATCATCTTAATGGGTACCTGTGTAGACGTTACACCTACTATCCTTATTATGACACCGATTATGCTTCCATTGCTAAAAGCAGCAAATATCGACCTAATATACTTTGGTGTAGTATTTACGCTTGCAAACGTTTTGGGCTTAACATCTCCTCCAGTTGGACCGGTATTGAACGTCGCCTGTGCTACAGGAAATGTTAAAATGGATAAACTGCTACCAAAAGTCATACCGTATTATATCTTACAATGTTTACTCGTTGCGGCATTGATTTTTATTCCAGAATTGATAACTGTACCGTTGAAGTGGTTTAATTGATAAATAATAAGTTTTGTTAACACTTTGACGATTGCAATATCTTTCTAAATATAAAATATTTGTAAGTTGTAAATTCCTTGCGTTGAATATGGCGGTCTAATCGTAAAAAATTAGGCCGTTTTTTGTTTAAAATGATAAATTTGGTTTTATGCCAAAAAAAATGACAAATTTGCTTGTATGTTACAAAATGACAAATTTGCTTTTAAATCGAATATCAAAATTGGAAAATTATGACCTTTTGATTAAGCGATAAAATATTAAAGTTCAAATTTATGAGAATTTACGCTCATAACAAGTCCAACACAAAAAAGTGCAGTCCAAAGCGAAGAGCCTCCATAAGATAAGAAAAGCAAAGGAATTCCAGTTATCGGCATGATTCCCATCACCATTCCAACGTTTACAATAAAATGAAAAAAGAACATCGCCAAAATTCCAGAACATATATAATGACCAAATTCGTTGTTAGTTCCTCTCATTATGTATACGATTCTTATAAGTAAACCAAAATACAACAAAAAGACAAGAATCCCGCCAAAAAAACCAAATTCCTCTGCAAGAATGCTGAAGATAAAATCTGTACTCTGCTCTGGCAAAAATCGGTAATGGCTTTGAGTTCCGCGTAAAAATCCCTGCCCAAAAAAATTCCCTGAGCCAATAGCAATCTTCGACTGTATGATATTCCAGCCGGAACCTCTTGGATCAGAATCTGGGTCTATAAAAACTATCAACCTTTTTATCTGATAATCTTTCAATACGCTTCCTGCAAGTTTTGAAAATATCAAAGAAACGCAGACAATTCCAAAAAAATAGGCAATCCAATAAAAATACTTGTTTTCTGGAAGAAAAATCTTTCCAAAAATTCCGATAAAACAGATTGAAGCTGAGACTATTATAACAAGCAGTCTTAATTTTGAACTTGTGAGTATGTTTATTGCGGTGTAGCTTACGTGTGCAATTTCAGATTGATATATTGGAAGAACTGCAAATATAACTGTAAGCATTCCACATAAGAAAACAAGTGCAATATATCGCAGTGGGAGACCAGCAACAAAACACATAAGCAAAAAAATCGGGATATACACCATTGCAGTCCCTAAATCTGGTTGCAAGAGAATTAAGGCTGTTGGCAATAAAAAAATTGCAAAAGCAAATAAAAACCTTTTCAATGGGTCTTCATTTTTGTATCGCTCAAGGTACCAAGCAAGAAAAAGAATATACAAAATCTTGCAAAATTCAGAAGGTTGAATTCCAAATCCGCCAAATCCAATCCAGCTTCTTGCGCCATTTACATATCTTCCAAAAAGTTTGGTATAGATTAAAATCGCTGCACAAAAAACATATAGATATGCGACATATCGATCCAATCGCCTGTAATCCGAAACTGCGATAAAAAGCATTAGGGCAAAACCTATCCCTGCCCAAATTATCTGTTTTATGTATTCATTTGAAACATTTACTCCTTCAGAATTTATTCCAGAAGAATAGATAAACATTATCCCAAGACAAACCAAAACAAGCACACAGAATAAAAGAAAGTAGTCAAAAGCCTGATATATTTTTGTTTTCATCCTTTTACTCCTGTCTCTGCTGGGCTTTTATAAGATATTTAAATCCCAGAGTTTCCACAGATTGTTCATAAGTCTGGTTTGCAAGTATTCCCTGAAAAATTATATTTGTACAGTAAGGAGCCCACCATTCCCAGTCGTTTACCGCTTCTACTATTACAACTACAACATACTGGTCTTTTACAGGCGCATCATAAGGACCGTATGCTGCCATCCAAGAATGCCAGTGATTTTCCTTTGCACCGTTTACTTCCGCTGTTCCAGTTTTTCCTGCAAGTTGAAAATGCCTGTTGTTCATCGGATATTGCGCTGTTCCATCGGTTATAACATAGCGCAAATTTCTTTGAACCTGCTTCCAGATTGCACTGTCTATGTTGGATTCTTTTAAAATCTCTGGTTTTATCTCTTCAATCACCTGATTCGTTGCAGGGTCTCGAATCTCTTTTAAAAGGTGAGGTTTATAGATTTTTCCTTCGTTGCAGACCATTGCAATCATATTTGCTATGTGCATAGGTGTTACCAGAGTGTAGCCCTGACCGATAGACATATTCATCGTGTCGCCACCCTTCCATTTTTCGTGATAACGCCTTTCTTTCCACTGGCTCGTTGGAATAAAACCTACAGACTGAGCAGGAAGATCGATTTCGAGGCTTTGCCCAAAACCAAATTCTTTTGAATACGAAGCAATCGTATCAACACCTAAATTATCTCTTCCTACAACCCAATAATAAACATCGCACGACTGTGCCAAAGAATTTTTTAAATCTAAATAACCGTGTCCAGGATACTTTATATGGCAGGTAAAAGTTTGCCCACCATAGACAATCTTCCCAGTGCACTCAACTTTTTTTTCTGGAGAAATAGCATTTTCTGCAAGAATCGCTGTGGTCATAATCGTTTTAAAAGTTGAAGCAGGAGGATAAACCGCATTCACAGCCCTGTTTAAAAGAGGATTATTCGCACTCGTTGCAAGTTTAGTATATTGAGCGGAAGCATCATCGGAATTAAAAAGATTTTGGTCATAATAAGGATAACTCACCATCGCCAAAACTTCCCCATCGGAAGGCTTTAAAACTATTGCAGCCCCTACTCTTTTTCCCAGTGCCTGTTCTGCAAGTTTTTGAATTCTGGAATCTATTGTAAGAACAAGATTTTTTCCGGGTTCTGGAGGTTCAATTATTGGAGTATCCGAAATTATATGACCGCGTGCATCAACGGTCAAACTTTCGCGTCCAGGAGTTCCTTGCAGGTATTTATCATACTGTTTTTCTATGCCAGTTTTTCCAACTATAGAATTGGATTTATAACCTTGATTATACATCACATTGAATTCTTCTTTTGTAATATCGCCTACGTATCCTATAACATGACTTATGGAACCTGTTTCAACATAGTTTCTCATAGGCTTGGCTCTCCAACCAACCCCTGGCAAATCTGTTATGTTTTCTGCAATGTTAGAAACAACTTCAAAAGAAACATTGACCCGAATCTCTATCGAAGTAAATGATTTTCTAAACTTTTGAGGAACTTTTTTATCGATTTCTGATTTTGCAATTCCAAGATATGAAGAAAGTTTTGTCGTAACGCTGTCATAGTAACCATCTGGAATTTCGGCCGGAGTTAAATATACCGCAAAAGAATCCGTATTGATGACCAATGGCAGTTTTGCATTTCTGTCAAAGATTTCTCCACGATTTGCAGGGATTGTCTGCACTTTACTTGAAATTTTGTGAGAACGCTCTCTATATGTTTTACCGTCTACAACTTGAAGTGAAAAAAGTTCTATGCTGTATATAAAAAAAGTTGCAACAAGAATAAGAAGCAAAATCATTATTTGCACATTTTTGCTTATCGAAACTTTAAGATTTAAATTCAATGAGATAAAATCGTTTTCAAAATCAGCCATCAGCAAACCTTCTCAAGATTTAAAGTCAGCAAATTCTTAAAAATATCGAGGAAACGAAAAACAAGAGGACAAAGAATAGCATTGAGTAAAAGTTCAAATAAAAAATCGAAAGAAAAAACAGTATAAATAAGGTTTAAATTTGGGTAGAAAATCGAAATAACCCAAAGCAAAAACGCTTTAAAAATAGTTGCCAGACTTCCAAGCAAAATTGGGAAAAAAACACCATTGATGTTGAGGCTTTTGTTGAAGAGTCCTGCAACATAGCCAAAGACCGTTCTAAAGAGGCAGTTAAGACCAAAAGGAACAGAACCTAAAAAATCCAGTATCAAACCGCTCATAAAACCAGCACTAACTCCAAAAAGCCTACCGTTTTGAAGGCTCAAATAAAGAGAAACAATCAAAAGAAAATCAGGAACGGCTGGTAGAATAATTATATTTGAAAGGATTGCCGTTTGTAGAAGAGCAAATCCCAAGAAAAAAAGACTTGCAATACCAAAGGATTTCATCTTATTCCCCCTTTGAAAGAAGGATTTGTTTCTTTTAAATCTGTAACTATTACGGTTTCTAAACGAGAAAAATCGACTATGGGTGTTACTTCGATATTGAGCGAAGAATCATAATCAACTACAGTTATCTTTGAAATTGTGCCAATTGGAATATCTTTTATATAATTTTCGCTTTCGCCAGAAGTTACGATTATGTCTCCAAAATTAAGTTCTGGAAGAACTCTCTTTTTAATGTATTTCATCTGTAAAGGAGAATCCACTTCTCCACTTCCACCTACAAGCCCAATATCGCGAGTGTTTTGAATGCGACCAGAAATTGAACATTTTACATCGTATAAAGGCATTACAAGGCTTGTCGTAATTCCGACGGTAACAATCTTTCCTACAAGCCCCACCGTACCGTTTTGAACTGCAATTACAGGCATTCCCTTTTTTATTCCGCTACGACTTCCCTTATTTATCGTAATTGAAGAATAAAGCCCGTCTGAATTTCTCGCAATTATACTTGCTGGAAAATTCTTCTGTTCTATAGATGTTGAAAAATTTAATTGTTCTTTTAATCTTTCGTTTTCTTTTCGAATTTCGACATTGCTTCTTTGCATGAACTGATAATTTTTTAATTTTTCTTTTAGTTCAATATTTTCTTCTTTTAAAACCCTAAGTTCATTTACCGAAGCAAAAAAATCTGTAATGCCAGCCGAAACAAAATTTACTCCTTTTTGAAACGACGACAGAACAGAAAATCCAACTTTTTGAAAATTTACTACAAATCCGCCACCAGAAAATCCTAAGATTGTAGCAGAAAAGAAAAAGAGAATTAAAAATACAAATTCCGAGATGCTAAGCGAAAAAGAACGTTTTGCCATTTTTTGCGTTTGTTTTAGTCGTTTAAATTGTTGTAAACAAGACGATCCGTAGACATATCTTTAAAAAGGTCAAAAGCCTCGCCTGCGCCTAGTGCAACACATTCCAAAGGATTTTCAACCAAAATTACAGGAACTCCAGTTTCTTTTGAAATCAATTTTGAAAGACCTTTGAGCATGCTACCTCCACCAGTCATAACAATTCCTCGTTCAACTATGTCTGCTGCAAGTTCTGGTGGTGTGCGTCCAAGCGTTCTTTTTACTTCATCTACAACCTGATTTACGGGCTCTTTTAAAGCTTCTCTAACTTCAAGCGAATCTATTTCAAGGCGACGAGGAAGACCTGTTATAGCATCTGTTCCTCGAATTTCCATCTTTTCGTTTGTAGCACCATCGCCTGTAGCGTTTCCTATTTGAATTTTTATGCGCTCCGCAGATTGCTGACCAATCTTCAAATTGTAAACTGAAAGAATGTGCTTTACGATCGCTTCATCAAATTTGTCGCCACCAACACGGATAGAACTTGTAACAACCATTCCACCCAAAGAGATTACAGAAACTTCGGTTGTTCCACCACCGATATCGCATACCATGTGTCCGGCAGGTTCATTTATAGGAATTTTTGCACCAATAGCTGCAGCAAGAGATTCTTCCATAACATCAACCTCTTTTGCGCCTGCTTTTAAAGCTGCTTCAATTACCGCTCTGCGTTCAACCTGTGTTATGCAGGAAGGAATGCCTATCTTCATTCTGGTTGATTTTAAAATTTGATGGCGAGGGATAACTTTATTGATAAAGTATCTTATCATCTTTTCTGTGCTGTCTATATCAGCGATAACACCATCTGCAAGTGGGCGGATAGCGATTATATTGCCTGGCGTTTTCCAAAGCATTCTCTTTGCTTCTGCACCCACTGCAACAACCCTCTTTGTGCCTTTTTCCACAGCAACTACGGAAGGTTCATCTACAACAATGCCTTTTCCACGCACATAAATTAAAGTATTACAGGTACCAAGATCTATACCTATGTCTGTTGAAAAACGGTCAAAAAATCCCATTTTTAGTCTACTCCTTCCAAGCCGTTTATTGATTATTTGTATTCAGCTAATTTTTTTAATGAATCAGGATGATTTGCTTGAACTTTTAAAGCTTTTCGCCAATAAGAGCGCGCCTTTATTATATCACCTTCATTCTCATATACTACACCAAGTCCATAAAGAGCGTCACCAAAATTTTCATTTTTTTCTAAAATTGATTCAAATTCTTTTTTTGCCTGCTCATTCTTTTTTTGCTCTGTGTATATTTTACCCAAAAGCAGATGGCTGCGCTCATTTATTTTTTGATCATTGCATTCAGCAGAAATTCTAAAAAGATATTGCTCAGATGCAACCGCCTGTCCTGCGTTGTAATACTGCTCTGCAATAGAAAGCAGCAAAAGATCCGATTCTCGAGTCAACAAAGCCTTTGTAAAAGCAGATATGCTTTCCATCGTCATACCTAAAGAGGCATAACTTAAACCTAAATATTCTGGAATATCGTCGGATTTGTATCCGTCTTTTATCGCTCGGTTTAAATATAAAACTGCAAGGTCTGCATAGTAATAATATGAAGAAACCGTATTCTTGTAGAAATACGCTTTTCCAAGCATGTATTCCAACTGAGGAACAAGGCGACTTTTTGCAGTTTGAAGAGCCAACCTTATATTTGTTATCGCTTCATCACAGTATGATTGCGAAAGACTCGTATCATTTTCTGCAAGGGAAAGATAAAAAGATGCGTATCCGTGATATGTCAATGCGGTATTGTTGAAAGGCTTTTTTTCAAGAATTGCATTGGAAATTTTATAGACTTCTTCGTAGTCATAATCGTTCCACTTGCTTACAAGATGAGTTGTTGAATCACCTTTAAAAATGTATTTTTCTAAAAAATGATGAACAAAAAAAATGAGTGCTGAAAAAACAAGTGCAATCAAACCAACAGCAATGATATTTCTTACAAGATGACTTTTTCTTTTGCCTTTGCCATTAGGTAAAATATTGAATTTCATTTCCACCGCACTCTATTTACAATTTATCAAATAAAAAAAACAGAAAAGACAATAAGCCGGGTTCTGTCCTGTCTAAAAAAAATTTAGACGCATAACCATCTATCCAAAACTTTTGTCGCCAAAAGCCTTTAGCAGTCTACCCGTGATTTTTAGGTCCGGAAAACCAAATCACTGCTTGACTTTGCTCCAAATGAGGTTTGCCTTGCCAAAACTGTTACCAATTTTGCGGTGAGCTCTTACCTCACCTTTGCACCCTTACCTAAAAAGGCGGTTTATTTTCTGTGGCACTTTCTGTCAAAAGACGGGTTATACGCATTTGCGCAACTACCGTTTTTTGCCCTGTTATTACCAGGCATTTTTTCCGGTGGAGCCCGGACTTTCCTCACCTTTGTGATTTTTCATCAAAACACAAAAGCGCGATTATATCTTTTCTGTTTGCAATTCTAAATAAAAAAAACAGGAACGTAAAGTTCCTGCTCTTAACGATAAAACCAACATCTACTCTTCAAAAGTGATGGATTTTTCATCATCGTCATCTGATGAATCTTCGTCAATATCTCGATCTTCTTCAGACTCATCTTCAAATTCGTCAGCGAATTCTTCATCAAAATCAGCAAGAGAGCCTGTTTCATCCATAGAAAGAAAATCATCACTCTCTTCGCCTTCTGCAACATCTTCGTGATAAAGAATCCTACTGCAATATGGGCAGAACAAGATTTTTTCGCCTTCGTGAACTTCGTTTGCAAACTGACCAGGTAAAATCATGTGGCAACCCATGCAAACTCCGTTACGAACTGCAACTATACCTTCGCTATTGCGCTGAATTATTCTCTGGAATTTGTACACGATTTCACTATCCAAACCTGGAGTTATTTCATCTTCGCGCAATTTAAGCTGCTGCAACTGATTTTTATAACCTTCAACTTCGCTGTCTAAAGATGCCTTGTTTGCATTCAAATCGGATTCCTGAGCCTTTATCATCTCTTCATCCATGCGAAGTTTTTCGTTTAATTCTTCAAGTTCTTTATTTTTTTTCTGCAAATCTTTGCGCAAAGAAGTTTCTCTTGCAGATGCTTCGTTTATTTGCTTTTCAAGGGCTTCATATTCGCGGTGTGTAGAAATGTTATCCATTCCTTTTTCACCTGCTTCACGTGATTTTTCTGCTTCGTCAAGTTCTAACTGGAGTTGCCCAACTTCGGACTTTACTTTTTCATAAGATTCGTTTGTTTCAAGGAATTCCTTTCTAAGACGAACCAATAATTCATCTTGGCTTAAAAGCTGTTTTGGAGAATCATTTATTTTTGATTCAAGCTCATATTTTTCTGCAAGCACATCCTGCAAATCTTTAAGTTTATCAAAAACCTCTGTCATTACCATGTAAAAAAACCTCTAGGTAAAAATGTCAAAATAGTATATAAAAATTACTCTTTTATGTCTATAAAGCCATAAATTGCAGATTAGGATTCGATATAATCTCTCAATCCACTTGCCCTGCGAGGATGACGAAGTCGTCGCAGTGCTTTTGCTTCTATCTGTCGGATTCGCTCACGTGTTACGTTAAAATACAAGCCGACTTCTTCGAGCGTAAGGCTGTAGCCGTCATCAAGACCAAAGCGCATTTTTAAAACTTCCTGCTCTCTAACTGGTAAAGAAGATAAAACTTCCTTTAACTGCTCCTGAAGCATTTTATATGCAGTTTGATTTGCTGGATTTTCTACTTCTTTATCTTCAATAAAATCTCCAAGCTGACTGTCTTCTTCTTCTCCGATAGGAGTTTCAAGCGAGATTGGCTCTCGAGCGACATTTTTTACCTGCTTTACGCGAGCAACTGGCCAACCAAGTTGCTGAGCAATTTCTTCATCGTTTGGTTCTCGACCTAATTTTTGCATCAACTGGCGGCTTTCTCGAACAACCTTATTTATCTGTTCAATCATGTGAACTGGAACACGAATCGTTCTTGCCTGATCTGAAATTGAACGAGTTATGGCCTGTCGAATCCACCAAGTAGCATAAGTTGAAAATTTATATCCTTTTCGATATTCAAATTTTTCGACTGCCTTTATAAGACCGATATTCCCCTCTTGAACCAAATCAAAAAATTGGAGACCTCTGTTTGTGTATTTTTTTGCGATAGAAACGACGAGACGAAGGTTTGCATTTATCAACTTGTTTTTTGCTTTTTCCATCATTCGCTTGCCGCGTTCTATCTCTTTCGCTTTTTTTAAAATGTCTTCAACGCTGTTTTCAAAATCGTATTCCATGCGACGCAATTTTCTGTCTATTTTTTGAATCTGAGTATAGACATCGCGAATTTCATCGCTTGACATTCCAAGATCTTTTTCAAGTTTTATAGACTGCGAGTGAATTGCAAGTTTTCGTCCGAGATTTCTCAATTCCGACGGACTTGAAATTCTAAGCTCTTTCATCTTTTTTTCTTGATTGTGCCTGTATTCTTCTATTTTGTCGGTTGCCTCTTCAAACCTGTCGCTAAAGCGTTCAATTTCTTCCGACTGAATTTCAATTTCTTTTAAACCTGGAAGAATTTTTATGCGCAATTCCTCTAATTGAGGATTTTCAAAAATATCAGCAGACTGCTCAGCTTCGAACAAAGTCTTTTTTAAAGCGATGTACTGCTTCATATCTGGAAGAACAGGTTTTAACCATTCAGAGTAGCAAGTTTTTAAGCGGCGTTTTTCCGACATCTCTTCGTTTATCTCTTTTCGTGCTTTTCCTGGCTCATGAGGATCTATTCTTGTAAACGCTTTTTGTGCCACAGAAAAAAATTCGGGAATCATCATGCCAGAGTCTTTTATAACACCCTTTATGATGTTTTCGCCATCTTCCATCTCTTTAGAATATTTTACTTCTTCTTCTGCGGTTAAAAGTTTTTCTTTTCCAATTTCGCGCAGATAAAGACGGATTGGATCGTCAACATTGGATTCTTTATCACTGTTTACGATTCGGTCTTCATCATCTCCTTCTTCTGAATCTTCATCGTTTTCTATTTCTTCTTCGGTTTCATCATCTTCAAGAGTGTCTTCTTCCATAACCTGAATGTTATTTGCAGTTAAAAGTTGAAGCACACCCTCCATGTTAGGAGAATTTACAAAATCCTGTCCCAAAATCTCGTTGATTTCGTCCCAAGAAATTATCTGTTTATCTTTTGCATATTCAAGAAGTTTTGCAACTGCGGGATCCAGTTCTTGATCCATATTTTGCCCTCATTTATTTTAAATTTTCCTTAAAAACCTTTTTAAGAGTTTATAAGGTTATCTATATTCATTTTTTCGTGAAGAAGAGATTTTAGTTCCTCTTGTTCTTGAGGAGTCGATGGTTTATTCAACTTTTTTAACCTGTCGATTATATAATCCCTTTGCCGTATTAAATCCCTCTGCTTTATAAGCCTAATACTGTCTTTGACAATCTTTTCCGTGTTTTTTGAATATTCGCCAGACATAACGCCTTCGGTTATTATTTGGACTAATTCTTGATTTTTACAACGCTCGCATATAGTGCTAAAAGAAAGGGATTTTTGTCGGTAGCATTCCTCCAAAATAATGAACAGTTCTTTTGCTTGTGGGGATTCAAAGACATCTTCGTTAAGCTCACGCCTCATCAGTTCAAACTGATTCGTGTCTGCAATGACTGCAAGCAAGGCTCGAAGTTCCGCATCTTTACGAATTGAAAAATCTTTTTGATTTCGATTTTCCTGACGATTTTCTAACCGTTTTCGTCCTTCTTCCCTGTTGTTATAATCCCTTAAAACCGCTTGCCTAGATAGATTCAACCTTTGGCAAAGCAGATCCAAGTGTGATTCTTTTTGAATATCAGTTTGCAATGCATCTATGTACTGAAAATAAGCCATTGCGACTTTAGCCTTGCCCTCTGGCGTGTCAATTGCATATTCTTGCGACAAAGATTCAAACAGATAATCGGAATCTAATATAGCGTTATTCACGTCTGCCGTCAATGTTTCGGCACCGTATTTCAATAAAATTTCTGAAGGATCTTTCCCTCCTCTAAGCCTTATAACCTTTACAGTGATTGACTGTCTTCTACAGGCTAGAATCGCTTTTAAAGTTGCAGTTTTACCGGCAGAATCCGAATCAAACGAAAGATAGACGCAGGACGAGCCTTCTTTTTTGTCAAAAGCATAACGCTTTAGTTTTTTTATATGCTCGTCTGTAAAAGAAGTTCCACAAGAAGCAACTGCGTTTGTAATTCCTGCCTGATGATAGGCGATGCAGTCCATTGGACCTTCGCATATTATTGCAAAACCTTTTTCCCCCATCGTTTTTTTTGCAAGATTTAACGCAAACAAAGTCGTTTTTTTTGAATATATGATTGTTTCCGGAGAGTTTATATATTTTCTTTGCGACTCGTCAGCAGGAGGAATAACTCGACCACTCATAGCAACGCAGTCGCCTCTTTCATCAAAAATCGGAATCATAAACCTGTCCGAAAAAAAACTCAAATCCCTGTAATTTTTTGAAAAAAGCCCAGATTTTGAGAGCAAATCTTCCGTAAAGTTTTTTCCAAGAAGAAATCTTTTTAACCAATATTTATCATCTGGAGCATAACCAAATTTAAACTTTTCAATAACATCGTCTGTAATTCCCCGCGATTTTATATAGGCAAGTGCCATTTTTCCCTGTTCTGATTGAGTTAGCATGTAGTTAAAAGTGCCTGCAAGCCTGTTGTAAAGATTTTTTAAATCATCTTTTGTGCGGTCAACTTTGTATTCGATATTTCCAGAATCTTCGTATCGTAAAGCAACACCAAATTTTTTTGCAAGAAAATCGACCGCTTCTGGAAAAGTCAGTTTTTCGATTTCTTGAATGAATTTTATCGAAGAAGTTCCTCCAACATGACAGCCAAAACAATAATATGCGTTTTTTTCAGGAACAACATGAAACGATGCCGTTTTTTCTCCGTGAAAAGGACAGCATCCCCAGAATTCTGAGCCTCTTTTGTCTAATTTTACATATTCACTTACTACAGAAACTATGTCTGCTGCATTTTTTACAGCATCTATCGATTCTTGAGAGATAAAACCTGCCATTCTTAAAAAGATGCCACCTTCTTTGTTTTAAAATTGCTTCCCGCCTGAATATGAGAAGTAAAATTCTTAGTAAAAATATGATTTCCTCTTCTCTCATCGGCTAAAGTAAAAAAATAATAGCCGGTTTTTGGAGGATTTGCCGCGGCTTCTAAAGCGACCAGTCCAGGATTTGAAATTGGAGTTGGAGTTAATCCTGCCCACTTGTATGTATTGTAAGGCGAATCTATCTTTAAATCTTCATACTTTATGACATCAGGATGAGGTTTTCCCATTATTTCCGTAATGACATATTCAATCGTTGCACAGGAATAAAGACCAATGTTTTTTTGAAGCCTGTTTGTAAAAACGCTTGCAATCAAAGGGGCTTCTTCTTCAAGGCGATATTCGCGCTCTACGATTGAAGCTAAGATAACAGTTTTATAATATTCACTTACAGTTTTTCCCTGAAACTGAGGAATTGTATTCACTTTGGAGAAAAAATTATTGACCATCATATCGAGCACTTTTGTTGCATCCATATTTGGAGTAAAAAAATAAGTGTCGGGAAATAAAAAGCCCTCAAAATTTTTAGCAGGGATAGAATATTTTTTTAAAAGAGATTCATTTTTTGAAGCAAGGATAAAATCATCTTTGCTACAAACACCCTTTTCCTGTAAAATCTCTGCAATTTTTGAAGTTGTAAGTCCTTCTGGAAAAACGGTTTTTATGTATTCGTTCTGACCAGATTCCAGCAAAGCCAATATTTGCTTTACAGACATATCAGAAGAAATTTTATAAACCCCAGATTTTAGAGAATAAGGATTTGAATGAGCAAAAACAAAAGGGAATCGAGAAGAAAGATAAAAAAACTTCTCTGAACGGATGAGATTTTTCTGTTTTAAAATATGAGCAATTTTTTTTGCACTCGTTCCAGCAGGAATCTCAACCCGAATTTTTTCTTCCGTTTTTTTTAATGAAAGGGGAACGTATAAGTTCACAAACGAAAGCCCCAGAAGAAAAAAGATTACAAAAATCGGTAAAATTAAGAATATTTTTGAAGTAAAAGATTTTTTTTTCATAAATAAAATTTTTCAACCTCATCGATTGACATATTACTGTAAATAAACAACTCCAATTTTCTAGCGAACGCTTCTAAACCTTCTGGAAGTTGATTTTGATTTTTCCTTAAAAATTTTGCAAGAAGAGCGGTTTCATTTTCCGAAAAATTATAATTAAAACTCGACTCCAACTCAACTTCGCGCATTGGCTCATCATCCATTTTTAAACTCATAAATAAACTCTCTTTTTTTTATAAATCAAAATAAAATGCAACCTTTTACAAATAGTTTTATCTTTTTATGCCATTTTTTATTGAATTAAAATATTCAACCTAAAATATTCCATAAAATATAATATAATAAGTAATTTTTTCCCCGTCATTTTAAATTGTAGCGATTAGTTAAAATATTTGAAAAATTATATGAACACATAACGCAGAAAGTAAATTGATAAAACTCTAATCTGAAAAATCCATTTTTGATTTTTATGGAAAGACAATTTTAGATAAAAAAAGCCTTGAATTAAATTTTCAAGGCTCAACTGGGGAGTGAAGGATTCGAACCTACGAAGCACTAGGCAGCAGATTTACAGTCTGTCCCCTTTGACCACTCGGGAAACTCCCCAATAAAAAAAGCTGCCTGAAGGACTCGGACCCTCGACCCCGAGATTACAAATCACGTGCTCTACCAACTGAGCTAAGGCAGCATTTTTAATATTTCTCGCAAGCATTTAAGTCTTAACTCAAATATCTTGCGTAACGTGCTAGTAATATAACAAACGACCAAAAAAGTGTCAATATCGTTTTTAGCAAATTTTATTTAATTTTTAAATCTGGGCGCAATTTTTCTGCACCATTTATGTAAATAGGTTTTACAGTTGCCTCGTCTTCAAGATAAGAAGTTATTAAAACCCTTATCATTTTTTCAGGTGAACCTTCGATATCGACTTCTTGACTGCAAAAAAGAGGAACTTCAGAAACATCTATTCCGCAATCCCCGCCTTTTCTAAGCGCAGAAGCAGGATTTAGCACTGTTAAATCTTTTGTAAGCGTAAATTGAATGGAAACTATATCTTTTGCTAAAATCTTATTTTCTTTAAATATTTTAGAACAAAGTTCAATAATGTTTTTTGTGATAGATTCTTTTGTGTTTTGCGCGCCAGTTGCTCCGCGAATTCCGTAAAGTCTCATAAATTTTCCTTTTTATTTTAATTCATTTAACGATTTTATAACTTCTGCAGTTGTTGAATTTGAAAAGAGCGAATTTAATTCAGGATATTTTTTTAAGAGCTCGCCTATTTTTTCCAATTTTTTTAGAGAACGCTCATCGCTCATAATTCTTTGAGATTGCTCATTTGCCGCTTCTGCCAATTTTTTGTCGATTAAATCCTGAAATTTTTCATAGGAATTTTTTGCAATATTATAGAGATTTAAATCTGGAACGGAAGCATTTTTTACTGTAACGGAAGTCACTTTTACAAGCGGATATTTTTTAGAAAAATCTAAATCTTTTAAAATTTCTTGTATGTCGTAAGAAGCGATTACAGTATTTTCGTTCATTTTGATTATGTATTGACTTAAATCCTGCGAAATTTTTGCTCCAGTTGCTTCAAGAAAATTGTCTAATTCTTCCTGATTTTTTACATTTTCGTTTTTAACCAAGTCAACCAGATTTTCTTTTTCAATTTTTAGGTAAATGTCAAAATCAAATTTGTATTTAAAATCAGGGTTTCCCATAACCAGCGATGAATAAATATCAGCAGAAGGAAGAGCACCTGTAAAAGACTTTCTGCAAACATAAGGTTCTAATGAAAAAACATAGAGACTTGCATTTTTTGGAATGACTTTTTCCCAGCGCCAAGTAAATTTTGAATTTTCAATTACAGATTTATATACTCCAGAAGTTTTAGAAGTCATAACTGCATATTTTCCTGCTGGAACAGAAAAACTTACAAACCCCAAATAAAAAACAAAACCTGAAAACAATAAAACTATTACAATGCTGATAAAACCCTTTTTCATACCCCACCTTTTTATATATAATAAAGTAAGCAATTTTATAACAAAACAATGCTCAAAAACAAGATGAAAGATTCTAAGAAAAAATCACATTCAAAAAGAATAATTAAAATCTCACAATTTTCTATTTTTAGAAAATTACCAACTCTCTTATCGCTTACAAGACGAGGTTTCTTTTTTTTCCTTTTTTTGCTGATTGCACAACTTTTTCTGTTTTTTTCTGGAAATGTTCAAAATTTTTTGGATGAAAATTTAAAGTTAATTCTCTTTCTAAGCTCTTGCACTGCGATTGGAATGGCATTTTTCGCTTTAGCAGCGACTATTGAATGCATTTATTACATAGTTGCTACAAAAAAACTTTTTTTTTATGTTCATCTTGTAATTTTTATTGTATTTTTTGTCTTGGCTTTAGCGATAAGCCTTGCAACAAATTTTGTAGAAGTTCTTACAGAAGGAATTTGATTTTTACAAGATTGAAAGCATTTTTATAAGGGTGATTTACTTGAAAAAGATACGAATACCAGACGAATTAAAAAAAATGAATGAAATATTTGCCGCAAACGGTTTTGAAGCATATCTGGTAGGCGGCGCGGTTAGAGATATTTTGCTTGGGAAAAAAGCGAGCGACTGGGATATAACGACAAATGCAAAACCTCAAGATGTTACAAAGCTTTTTAAAAAAGTTATACCAACAGGAATTGCACATGGAACTGTAACCGTTTTTTTTATGAAAAAGCAGATAGAAGTTACAACGTACCGTTTTGACGAAGGTTATTCAGACGGAAGGCACCCTGACAAAGTAATTTTTTCATCTTCTTTAAAAGACGATTTAGGCAGGCGCGATTTTACGATGAATGCAATCGCGGCAAGCCTAAAAGATGGACACATAGAAGATCCTTACGATGGACAAAAAGACATTAAAAATAAAATCATAAAAACTGTAGGAAACGCACACGAAAGATTTTTAGAAGACGGCTTAAGACCTGTAAGATGCTTGAGATTTGCAAGTCAACTGGATTTTAGTATAGAAAAAGATACATATTCAGCGATATTTGAAGATGAAATTCAAAAAAAAATCGCTTCAATTTCGCTGGAACGTTTTAGGGATGAGCTCATAAAGATAATGGAAAGTCCCTTGCCTTCAAAAGCGCTTTTTATGATGGAAGAAACAGGAATTTTAAAACAGTTTATTCCAGAATTAGCGCAATGTCGCGGAGTAACACAAGAAGATGTACGGGGATTTCATCATTATGATGTTTTTGACCACAGCGTTTATTCATGCGATGGGGCTCCTCAAGACAATTATATAGTTCGCCTTGCAGCCTTGTTGCACGATGTCGGAAAAGTTGATGCAAGAACCGTATCGATAGAAGAAAATCCTTTTAAAAAAGGAGAAAAAGTGGAATTGATTCACTTTTGGAGACACGAAGAATATTCTGAAAAAAAAGCAGAAAAGATTTTGACAAGATTAAAATTTTCAAACGTACAGATTGGTAAAATTTGCCATCTGATAAAAGAACACATGTTTTATTTTGAGCCAACTTGGACAGACTCCGCAGTTAGAAGATTCATAGTTCGAGTTGGGCTTGATTATATCGACGACCTTTTTGCCCTTAGGATTGCAGACAATTACGGTAAAAATCGGGAAAAGGCAGGTCCTTTAAGTCCTGTTACAAAAAATATTTTGGAATTAAAAAAACGAATCCAAAAAATTGAACAAGAAAATTCTGCTTTAAGTTTAAAAGATTTAGCAGTAAATGGGAAAGATTTAATCTCACTAGGGATAAAACCTGGAAAAAAAATTGGAATAATCTTGGACGAACTTTTGCAAACCGTTCTCGACGACCCGGCCATGAACGAAAAAGAAAAACTTCTAAAAATCGCACAGAATCTAAAATAAAGAGTTCTCTTCGATTCCCCTCACTACAAAAGTGCGATTTTTTAGTTTTTTATATTGAAAGAATGCATTTATAAAATCTATTCGCTTGTTTTTCTATAAAAAAATTTTCTTTCATCATCGTCCATGTCGGCTATTATGCTTTCAATATCTTCTATGAGCCTTTTAAAAATTGGCAATTTATCGACAATGCAAAGCCTATAAAAACTTTCTGTTCCTTTTTTTGTTAAGTCCACAATCCCTGCATCTTTTAGTAACTTAAGGTGATGACTTATTGCTGGCCTGCTTAAAAGGCTCTTTGCGGCTAAATTTTGAACATTTATTCCTTTAAATCCTGCATCGGCAAGATCCAAAATCAATTTTTGTCTTACCTTATCGCCCAAGGCGGTAAAAAGCGGACTACATTCTTCAAAATTTTTTATAGCCGACTGCATCTTTTCTTTGTGTATCATAATGTCCTCTTATTTTTACAAATATAAAAAATATTGATTTAAAAGTCGAGTTTCCTCATAAAAATATCAAAAATGAATGCATTGTTATGCAATTTTTTATTGACCTTTAAAGCAAAAAGAAATTATATTTGGTTTATTAGTTTAATCTTTTAGACGAATATAATTATTATGCGCTTTTATCATTTTTAGCAAGTATTTTTTTTCGGAGGTTTTATAAATGTTAAAAAAGCTACTACATCACCCAAAAATCATTATGACAACAAGCATAATCCTTACAATTTTGCTTGCAATTCCACTTTCTACGATAAGGATAGAAAGTTCTATCCGCCAGTTTTTTCCGCAAAATCACGAAGCATACAGACGCCTTAACAAAACTGAAGACAAATTTGGAAGCATGATAAACATAGGAGTTTCCTTTGAAACACAGGGAGAAACTATACTTACAAAAGAATACGTTGAAACTATAAGAAAGATTACAAGTGATCTTGAAAATGTTCCCAACACTTCAAATATTCAATCGCTTGTAAATATTGACTACATAGAAGGCAACAACGGCACAATCAATGTTGCCCCTGTTTTAGAAAAAGATATTTCCGAGCCAATTACAGATGATGATCTTGCTTTAATTCAAGAAAGGCTTACCGCTTGGGAAGATATGTACAACCTCGTAGTTATAAGCAAGGACGGAAAAGGAACTCAACTTGCATTAAACGTAGATCCAAATGTTGACCTTGCAACACAGCAAGAAGCGTTAAAACAAGTTCGCTCAATTGTCATGGAAGATGTAAAAGGTACTGATTTGGATGTAAAGATTTATGGTGATCCTGTAATTTCTGAAGACGCAAAATCTTATCTTTTGTCAGACCTTACGGTTTTAATTCCTCTTGTAATTCTTGTAGTTTTAATATCGCTTTATTTTTCATTCAGCACGATGGACGGCACAATTCTTCCTCTAATAACAGTATTGATGAGTACAGTTTGGTCTGTTGGAATTATGGCTTTAACTGGAATTGAATTTTCTCTCGTTTCTTCTGTAATTCCTGTAGCACTGATAGGTTGTGGTTCAGCATACGGTATACACGTTTTAACGCACTATTATATCGCGGTAGACAAACAGACAGAAATAAACAAAAAAGAAAAAAAAGAATTTACAAAAGAAAGCCATTTGCAAACGATAATACAAGGTCTTGATAACGTTTGGATTGCAGTTCTGCTTTCTGCGGTTACAACCGTTGTAGGTTTTATATCACTTGTTACAAGCCCTATTCGTCCTCTGTTTAGTTTTGCAATTTTTACCGCATTAGGAATTTGTTTTTCATTATTGCTTTCTGTAACGGTCATTCCTGCGATGCTTTCTTTTAAAAAGATTGAAAACATCGGAAAGCGAAGTCGTCGCATGGAAAGAATTACAGCAAAGGTAAAACGCCGCCTTGAAAAAGTTGAAACTTCAAAAATCAAAAAAGAAACCGCAATGATAATCGCTTCTGATATGAGCGACGACCAAAAATTTGATGCGACAATCACTACTCTAAAAAGAGCTGTAGATGACCAAGGCTTAGGCGGAACTTTATACAGCATCTATCATTTTTTCTGTGGCACAAAACCAAGGATGATAATTTTTTCGGTAATAATTGTCATTTTTTCTGCTTTAGGTCTTTCAGAATTGGTAATTGACACTTCGATGGTAAACTACTTTCCAAAAAGCAGCCGTCTAAGACAGGATATAAACTATGTAAACGAAAATTTTGCTGGAACAAATGCAGTCTATCTTTTGATAAAATCCCCAGCTTCAATAAAAAAAGAAGAAGCACAAAAACTTTACGATGAGGCAGATTCGCTCAGGAAATCTTTTGAAGGTAAAGAAATTGATGAAGCAACAAAAAACAAAATTGAAGATTTAACACAAAAAGCTGATTCACTGCTTGCAGAAAGTCGCACCCTGCCAGATATGACAAATCCACAAGCTCTAAAAGCGGTCGACAATATGGAAAAATGGATTACAGATAAATATCCGCTTGTTGGAAAAGCAGTGTCTTACACGGATTCCATAAAAAGAATAAACCAGACTTGGAATGCTCCTGGTGCACAGCTTGCAAGCGAAGAAACTTCATCCACAGGCGAAGCATTTGAAGATGATCTGGGAGACTTTGACTTTGCAGATGACCTTGGAGATTTTGGGCAAGGAGTTTCTACAGTAGAAACACAGCAACAAGTGGATTTTACAGATCCAAACAAAGCGTATCAAGAAAAGCTGGAGCAGAATTTGACAGGAAAAGATATTCAGGATTTGCTTGCAAAAGCATATTCGCTTGCAGGTGGAAAAAGAGCAACTGTTGAAGATTTTGTAAAAACTTTGCAAAGAGAGATGAATTATAACGGCAGTGCTTTCTATGAAATTCCTTATGAACCAGAAAAATACATGAAAGCAAAGCGCGAAGAACTGTCTGGCATAATTTCCAACTATACTATGATGCTTGGCGACTCAATGAAGCGTTTTACAGATGACCAGACAAACTATACCCCAACAGAAATAAGAATGCAGGTTCAAATAAAAACCAATTCTACGCAGGAAGTTGGGAAGATGTTAAAAGGTTTTGAAAAATATGCAAAATCTCATCTACCAGAAGGATACTTTATGGAAGCAACTGGCGAAGGCGAAATGGAATACGTTATGACAAACCTTGTAGTTTCCAGCCAGACAACTTCCCTTTTAATGTCGCTCTTGTTGGTTTTCATAATAATTTCTATAAGCTTTAAATCTGCTATTGCAGGTTTTATAGGTGTAATTCCTCTGGCATTTACAATCATCTTAAACTATATGGTCATGGGCTTTACAGGAATTAAACTCGATTTGATAACGAGCATAATTGCCTCTGTTGCGATTGGTGTTGGAATAGATTATACGATTCACTTTATGACTGAATATAAATCGCTGCGTCAAAAAAGCGACAATCTCGAATACTGCACAAAAGAAACTTTCCGTTCCAGTGGCGCCGGAATAATAACAAATGCGCTTGCGGTTGGACTTGGATTTTTGGTTTTGTGCTTTAGCAAATTCGTCGTATTACGCTACATTGGAATACTCGTTGCAATAGTTATGTTTACAAGCTCAACTCTTGCTATGACAGTAATTCCGGGGCTTTTTAACCTGTTTGACCCACAATTTTTGCACAAAGGAAAGCCAAAAGCATGGGCAACAACCGATTCTACAGAAAATTAAAAACAAATAATTTGGAGGAAAATATGAAAAAAATTATTTCAAAGTTTTTAGCATTGAGTTTTACAATTTCTCTCTTTGCAATGGACGGAAAAGAAGTTGTACAAAAAGCATTGGACGTAAAAGACCCTGCATTTACACAAAGTGCAGTTCAGATGGATTTGATTGAAAAAAATGGTGCTAAAGAAACCAGACTGGTTCGCCAATATGGGCGTTCAAAAGACGGAATCAAAGCGGTGGTTATGGTATTTTTAAGCCCAGCTTCTGTAAAAGACACCAGATTTTTGTTGCAAGAAAATAAAGGCAACTCTCCAGACGACAAATTTATCTATCTGCCAGATTTGCGTTCAACAAGAAGAGTTTCTACAGCAGAAGGTTCAAAATCATTTATGGGAACAGACGCTTCATACGATGACCTTTCAACAAGGGATATTGATGTAGACACCCATGAACTTTTAAAAGAAGAGACAAAAAACGGTTTTAACTGCTACGTTGTAAAATCTAAAGCGATAAATCCTTCCGACAGTCAATATGGCTGGAGAATCCAATGGATTGATAAGGAAACTTGGGTTCCTGTTTATGCGGAACTTTATGACAAAAAAGGAGAATTATTAAAAGTTTTGACTGTCGAAAAACTGGAAAAGATAACAGGAGAATCTGGACAATCTTACGATATTCCAACTTTAAACAGCATGAAAAACGTACAGACAGGACACGAAACAAAACTCGAAATCAAAAAAATTGTAGTAGACAAACCAATTCCAGATAGAGTATTCACACAAAACTTTTTAAACACTGGAAAATAAAATAAACCAATTCCTGACAGAATATTCACACAAAACTTTTTAAACACTGGAAAATAAAATAAACCAATCCCTGACAGAATATTCACACAAAATTTCTTGAACACAGGAAAATAAAATAAAAATGGGCTGCCTAAAAATAAAAAGCAGCCCGTTTTTTTTATAAGTTTTTTATGAAACTTAGTTTACAAAATCTATTTGCGTTAGGCTATGGAGCCACGCCGTAGGCGGCCACTGGACTGAACGAGTGCAACGAGTGAAGGAAGCGGCTGGAGCGATAGCGCAATGGCGGAACAGCCGGCGGCACAACTTTTTAGTTGTGCCGAAACGCCCTCTCAAAAAAGAGATTTTTACATAAAGTTTTTATAGGTTTCTGCAATGATTTTTATGCCTTCGTCAACTTCCTTTTCGTCGCCACCGTAATTTATGCGCAGGCACTTTGAATAGTGCGGATGATTTTCGATTGGCGGAAGGAATTTTTTGTCGTTTCCAAAGAAAAAATATTCGCCAGGAACTACGATGACTCCTTTTTCTTTTAATCTGGAATAGAACTCAAGAGTCGGGATTTTTAGGTCTTTCATCAAAAGCCACTGGAAGATTGAACCTTCGCTCTTGTGCACGCTGTAAGGTGTTGAATCAAAATGCCTTTTAAAAGACTCCAACGCTTTTTTCGATTTTTTTTCGTAATACGGGCGCACAAAATTCTTTGCATTTTCGACAAGAGTTCCGTTTTTTATCAAATCTTCTGCAAGTGCCTGCCCAAAAGAACCGCTTGCAAGGGAAGCGATTGCATTCAGGTTTGAAAGTGCTGTTACGATTTGTTTTGGTGCGATTATTATTCCTGTCCGTAATGAAGGTAGCCCTATTTTGCTTAAACTCATCGAAAGTATTATGTTTTCGTCGTAATAAGGAGTTGCAGAATCTGTAAAGATGATATTTGGCCAGGGTAAGCCATACGCATTGTCGATTACAAGCGGAATCATATATCGTTTTGAAATTGAAGAAAGTTTTTCGATTTCATCGTCTGTTAAAACGTTTCCTGTTGGGTTTGTCGGGCGGGTTACGCAAAGAGCTCCGATATTATGATTTTTTTGCATATAATCTTCGAGCAAATCGAAATTGACGTGATATTTAAAACTGTTTTCACCGTATTCTTGCCAGGTTGCAGGAATGCTTACAAAAGTGTCTTCTTCTATCGATTGATCGCAATAGCCTATGTATTCTGGTGCAAGCGGAAAAACTACCTTTTTTTTGATTGTATTAGTTCCCTCTGTAAAAGTTCCAGAAAGAAGATTAAAAAGATAAAAACAAGCGCTTTGACTTCCGTTTGTTATTGCAACATTTTCCGCAGTTATGTTCCAGCCATAAGCTTTTGAAAGATATTCTGCAACTGTTTCGATGAATAGCATCCTTCCTTGAGGGCTATCGTAAAGTCCTATAAGTTTTTCAAATTCATCACCGTTTTGCATTATCTTATTCATTTCGTTTCGATACATTGCAGAGATTTCTGGAATCATCGCAGGGTTTCCGCCACCGAGCCTGTAGGGTTTTACACCTTTTGGCAGAGGGCGGCCAATGTCGTCCATCAACTGTAAAATTCCTGATTTGCTGCAAAGTTTATTTCCAAAATCGCTAAAATTCATCCTAAAATTTAACCTTCAACTTTTATTTTTTCTTTTTGAACTTCTCGTTCGATTTCGCTTTTTTGGGTTTTTACAAGGATTTTTCCTTTTGATAAATCTACGACAACATTTTTGCTTTCTTGCACTTTACCTTCGAGTATCAAAAGTGAAAGTTGCTCTTCTATTTCGTTTTGAATAAGCCTGCGCATAGGTCTTGCACCCATCGAAGGCTCATAGCCGTTATCCAAAAGATATTCCCTTGCCTTTGGTTTTACAACAAGCGAAAGTTGCAATTCTGAAAGCCTTGATTCGAGTTCTTTAAGCTGAATATCGAGAATTGAAGAAATCTGTTTGCGGTTTAGAGCGTCAAAAACTACTATGTCGTCTATTCTGTTCAAAAATTCTGGACGCATTATTCGCTTTAATTCTTCCATAGCGTTGGCTTTTATTTCTGTGTAAGGCAAAAGTCCATCCTGGCTGGAACTAAAGCCCAGTCTGTGTTCTGAATTTACTTGTCTGGCACCAGCGTTGCTCGTCATTATTATGACGGTATTTCTAAAGTTTACTGTATGACCAAAATTGTCGCTCAACTCACCTTCTTCTAGCAGTTGCAAAAGCAGATTAAAGACATCCGGATGTGCTTTTTCTATTTCGTCGAGCAAAACAACGCTGTACGGATGCTGTCGAACTTTTTCTGTAAGAATTCCGCCTTCGTCAAAACCAACATATCCTGGAGGCGCGCCTACCAAACGGCTTGCATTGTGCTTTTCCATATAGTCGGACATGTCGATTCTTATTAGAGAATCTTTTGTTCCAAATAAAAATTCTGCAAGCGATTTTGCAAGTTGAGTTTTTCCAACACCTGTTGGACCTAAAAATATGAATGACCCCAAAGGTCTGTCAGAAGAACTTACACCTGCCCTGCTTCGCCTAATTGCACCGCTTAAAACCTTTATCGCTTCATCTTGACCTATTACGCTTTTGTGCAAGTAATTTTCCATAGAAAGAAGCCTGTGTGCTTCGTTTGCATCTAATTGCTCAAGCGGAATTCCAGTCATGTTTGCAATTATCGCGCAGACATCTTTTACACTTACTTTCTTTTTTAATGAACTGGAATTATTTTTCCAATAAGTTGAAAAATCTTCCAATTTTAATTTTAATTCACGAACTTTATCGCGGATTTCTGCGGCTTTTTCATAATTCTGATTTGCAACAAGTTCTTTTTTTTCGCTGCTAAGCTGTTCAATAGATTTTTCAAGTTCTGCAAGCTCTGTCGGTTGAGCTGATTCATTTATTTTTTTTGCGCTTCCAGCCTCATCCAAAATGTCTATCGCTTTGTCTGGTAAAAATCGCTCTGGAATATAGCGCTCCGCAAATTTCACGATTGTAGGAATTACGTCATCATCGTAGCAAACTCCGTGAAATTCTTCATATTTTTGTTTTAGTCCATTTAAAATTTCTATCGTATCATAAAAAGAAGGCTCTTCAACTTTTACACTTTGGAATCGCCTTTCCAATGCAGTATCTTTTTCAAAATACTTGCGATACTCTTTTGTCGTCGTAGCACCGATTATTTGAATTTCTCCACGGCTTAAAGCAGGCTTCAATATGTTGGAAGCATCCATTGCACCTTCTGGACCTCCAGCACCGATTATCGTATGTAATTCGTCTATGAATAAGATGATATTTTTATCTTCAAGGATTTCTTTCATCATCCTTTTCATTCGCTCTTCAAATTCGCCTCTATATTTTGTTCCTGCAACCAAAGCTGCCATATCAAGCAGGAGAACTCTCTTTTTTAAAAGATTGAATGGAACATTTCCCTTTGAAATCTTTTGGGCAAGCCCCTCGACTATCGCAGTTTTTCCAACTCCAGGTTCTCCGATTAAAACAGGATTATTCTTCGTCCTTCGGCTTAAAATCTGAATGACTCTATCGATTTCTTTTGAACGACCAACGACAGGGTCTAAAGCATTCTCTTTTGAAAGAGCAGTTAAATCTCTGCTGAATTGTGATAAGAATGAAGATTGTTGCGTGTTTTGTTTCTTTTTTAAATCTTTAAATTCTGGAGAGAAGGCTTGATTTTGGAAAATTTCCGTGCCATCAGAAATTTTTTGTGCAGTGTTTTCAATCTGATTTAATTGATTAAAGTTCATATTTGCACTGGAATTAAAATGCTCTTGAACATTTTTTGCTACATTTCTTAGGATATCAGTTGTAATTTCCTGACGAGCAAAAAATTTGTACGATGCACTTCCTTCTTCTCTTGAACTTGCAATTAAAAAATGTTCCGTTCCAATATAATCGTTTCTTAAAGTGCTTGATTCTAGGGCTGCAATATCCATAACAGTTCTAAGCCTTCTCGAAAGCGGCAATTCTGAAAGCTCATTTATCGCATTTCGAACAACAAGGCTCTGCTCTATTGCAAGTTGAAAGGTCAAAACGTTGAGCGCTAAATCTTGAAGCATCGTGTATCCAAGCCCATCTGCCATTTTTAAAAGAGCAAGCAAAACATGTTCTGGCAAGAGTTCTGTTGAGCCACTTCTGTGCCCTTCGTCCTGTGCCAAAATAAATATTCGTTGTATTCTAGGTGAAATTTTCTTCATACTCATTTTAATCTACTGATAAAATCCAAGATTTTCAAATCAAATTAATTACAAATAACTTGAATTTTTGACTGCGTTCCTCTATTCGCAGATTTTTAGGTTTTCAAACGAATCCTGCATCACAAGGGAGCGAAGCCTTGCCGTTTGTTTTTTTTCGTCATTTGCTATGTCTATAGGAAAATTAAATTTTCCATTTTTTAAAACTGCTCCAAGATGTGCTTCCTGAATGCGATAAAGTAAAGCTGTAAGTGTTGAATCTTCAATTCCGTCAATTAACGAAAGATTTTTTCCCCATTTTATATCAGAAACTATGCTGAGCGCATCTCTAAGGTTAAAAATTAAAGCAAATTTTGCGTGAGAAAAACTCTTTAAAATTCTATCTGTTATTTCTGTAGTGTGTTTTTGCAAGATGATGTCACGATTTTTTCTTTCTGCATCGATAACAGATTTTATGATTCCTGTAAAATCCGCAAGTTGCTCAACTTCCGAGCCTGTCCCTGAATTTGTTGAACTTAAATCATAAAAACTGCCCAAACTTCCGCCATGCTCTACAGAATTTCCAAATGCACTGTCAATTCTTATGCCTTTTGCTCTTAAATCATCTGCTAAAGGACCTATATTACGCAAAAATGCTGTCGATGGAAGATGGAGTCTCGCTGTTATCTTCATTCCACTGCCAGAATTTTTGGGATTTGCCGTTAAATAACCAAAATCGTAACTCGCTGCAAACTGCAAACTATTTTGCAAAAGCTCGTCTATTTCGTGTGCAGAATAAAAAGCCTTGTCACAATCCATACCTGCAACAAAACAGCTTATCCTAAGGTGATCTTCGTCGTTTATAGTGCAGACCAACCCTGAATTTGGAGCTTTTCCGTTTGTGCGCATCACAAAGCCTGCTCCTGGAGAATTCAAAGTTGACTGTTTTATCAGTCCTCTTTCTATCAACATTTTTGCACCCCAAGGAGTCAAACTTGCAACAGAAATGGTTTGATATATGTCATCTTTTTGGCTTTTTAAAAATGCGTCAAAAATTAAAGACTGCACGCGAACAGCATCATCATTGCGAAATTTTTGAGGAAAAGGAAAATCTGCCAAATTTCTTGCAAGCCGAACTCTCGTCGAAAGAACGACATCTCCAGATTTGCCTGAAAAACTATACCATTCAGATGCCTGAGTACAAGAATCTGAAATCATTTTTTCACTCATCAATTTCTCCATTATTGACAGGAGTTTTTTCTAGAGCACGCAAGTAATCTCTGTATACAGCAGCTTTTTCGTAATCTTCTTTTTTTATTGATTCTTCAAGTTTGGTTTGCAAGACAATTCTATCCGTCAAAACAGAACGAAAATTTGAAAGCCTGTGTGGCATAAGACCAGTGTAAGAGCCTGTTATGCCTTGTTTTTTAAGAAGTGTGCGGATTTCATCTTTAAAAATTGAATAACACTCGCCACAACCAACTTTGTTCTTTTTGATTTCCGCAAGGCGATTCCCACACACTGGACAAGCTTTATTGTCGTTTTCTGCAATTTTATTGGAAACATCTGTAAACTCTTTTAACAAAGAATCCATCACTTTGTGATTTCCAGTTATTCCAAGCCTTTGTGAACATTCTCTACAGAGATTCAGTTTTTTTCTTATAACAGGACCTTGCAATTCTATAAAAACAAAAGCCTCATTTTTTTGACAAAAATCACAATTCATATATAAAAATCCCCACCTTCTAATTATAACTCAAAAGATACAAAACCCTCGCCGATACGTCAAAGTTTTTTCAAATTTTCAATCGGTTTTTCCATTCCAGCTTTAAATGCAGGAAAACTGCTGACAAAAATAGAAAGCAAAAGCGTTCCTGAGCCAACTACTACAAGTTGAAAAAATGGAATCGATAGCGGAATATTTTGAAGATAAAACGCCGGATCTAAAATATGCAAAGGTTCTACAAAAGAAGCATCTCCTGTAGAAATGATAAATAAAAGTTTTTTTAAAAAAGTAAGAGTTTTTTCGATGATACTTAAAATTCTTGCAAAATTTACAGCACACAAAAGCCCCAAAGGAATTCCAACAAAAACACCAAGAGCTCCAGTTACCATGCCAGTAATCAAAAATGAAAAACTTATTCCAGAAGGTGTTGCCCCTAAACTTTTTAAAATTGCAATTTCTTTTCGCCTTTCCATAACCAGCATAACGAGCGCACTAGAAATATTTACGCTCGCAACGAGAACTATCAAAAGCATTATGAACAAGAGCATAATCTGTGTTGAAGAAAAATTTTCGTATTGGGAAGAATTCAATTCATTCCACTTGTAAACACGAGTAAAAGGCGGCATCAATTTTTCGACAGAAGCGAGAGTTTTATCTAATTCGTATGAAAAAGGATCTGAAGTTTCTATTCCGAGCATGATTTCGCTAGAAGAAAGTTGCAAAATCGAAAAACCAGTTTTTAAAGGTACAAAAACCCAAAGAGCGTCCAATTCCTGATAACCGCTAGATACAATCGCAGAGACTTTAAACTTTGTTATCTTTGGAATAATTTTGCCAGAAGCAAGCTTTACCGTCGTGATTAGCCTTATGCTATCTCCTGCATGAATCGAAAGAATCTGTGCTATTTTTTTGCCGATTACCGCATTTTTTCCTTCTTCCAATACGATATCTTTTGCGGCTTTTATTTCTTCAGTGCTTTCTATCAATTCAAAAAGCTGTGAAAACGCTGGATTTTTTGAAAAAATATCATTTTCGACACAGCGGATTGAAGCCCCTGTTCTTCCATTTTCTCCAGAAGCAAGGCCAACAGATTGAATTTCAGAATAAACATTTTTTACTCCATCCAAATCCTTTACATTTTTCGAAAATTCCTGCAAGGTTTTCAATGAAAAATCTTCTTCCAAAGTTTGAAAATTCAATATGGCACAAAGGTGCGATGTAGAAAGGGAGATGATTCTGCTGGTCATTCCTTCTATCATTCCATTAGAAACAGTCATTACCATCACCAACGGTATAAGGCTTAACGCTATGCATAAAAAAGCGCCAAAGAGAGAACGCCTGGCATTTGACATCTTATTTTTTTTAGGAAAAAGCATCCTGTAAGCATATAAAATACTCGCTTCAGTTTTCATGTAGAGAGCCTTCCTTTATTGAATAGATAAAATCTCCTCTGCTGGCTAGATTCATATCATGGGTTACCAAAAGCAAAGTTTTATCGTATTTTTCTGCCATAGAAAAAAGCAACTCGCCTATCATAGTAGCATTTTGAGGATCCAAATTACCTGTGGGTTCATCTGCAAGAATCAATTCCGGCTCGTTTATCAAGGCTCTGGCAACTGCAACCCTCTGCCGCTCGCCACCAGAAAGCTCAGAAGGAAGGTGTGATATTCTGTTTTCAAGGCCAACATCTTTTAAAAGCAACTTTGCTTTTTCCATTGCGCCCTTTTTCTTTATTCCAGACATGTAAGCAGGAAGAAAAACATTTTCCAAAGCGGTAAAATCTTTTAACAAATAGTGAAATTGAAAAATCAACCCCAAGTATTTTGAGCGATATTCTGAAATTTCTTTTTCATCGAGCGAAGAGATTTCGTAAGGTCCCACTTTTATAAGACCACAGGTCGCCTGGTCCAAGCCTGCAACTATGTTCAAAAAAGTGCTTTTTCCACTGCCGCTTTCTCCCACTATTACAACTTTTGAACTTTTGTATATATCTACATCGAGATTTTTTAAGATTGTCAATTTTTCGCCTTCTGACGTATATGTTTTTTCAAGATTTTTTATCTGAATTATCTTTTCATTCATCTCGCATAACCTCCGAAACCGTAAGTTTTAAAATCGCCTTGCTGGCAACCCAACTGGCAAGCAACGCAGAAAAAATTCCAAACACGGTTATTAAAAGAACCTCTCCCGCCAAAACTCTCGGCGGAATATTTGCATAAATCATATACATTGGATTTTCGCGAATATACTGTGCATTCAATGGCGAAATAAGACTAGTCGCAAAAAGTTGAAAAAAGTATACAATTTTAGACATTATCATAAAAACTATAGGCATTTTTATGCTCAAAAGTAAACCAAATGCAAGCCCCGGCAGAGCGCCTTTTATTCCAGTGATAAAACCTTGCATTATAAAAATTGATTGTATGTCTTTTTTTGTTCCACCCAAGGCTGCAAAGACAGAAATTTCTTCTCGTCTTTCGTAAACCATTCTCCGCATTGCATTAAAAATATTTACAGCAACAACGACAAAAATTATAAAAACCAAGAGAAATAGCAAATTCTTTTCTATTTTTAAAGTTGTAAAAAATGAGCGATTATAACTTTTCCAAGATTCTATCTGCAAATCTGGAAATTTTTTCTTTAATATGCTTACAACTCTTTCGTCAGAAGAACTATCGTAAAGTTTTAAAGCATATATTTTTTTTGCATCTCCCAAGTATTTTATGCCATCTTTTAGACTTATAAAAGCATAAGAAGAATTTATATCTGCGTATCCTGTCCTGAATAAACCGTTCACTTTAAAAATTCTATCGCTCGATAAAAGTTTTACGTCGTTTCCGCCAGAAAGAGCGAAAAGATTCACTTTGCTCGAAGTTCGAATTCCAAGTCGGCGTGCAAGGTCTGTTCCGAGAATTATTGAATCTTCATCCTCTAAATTAAAAGTGCCTGACCAGATTTTTGCTTCTTTTTTAAAACCATCATCCCTTTCCATTATGTCAAACGGGATTGCCCTTATCAAAGCCGCTGCCTGAGTTCCATTTTTTGAAACCATAAGGGTCTGCGCTTCATAAAAAGGGAAAAAAGTTTTTATTTCTGGCATCGCTTTTAGGAATTCTTCAAACGACGCTTCGTTATTTTTCTCCACTCCAGAAATCCTTACATGATAGGAACTTACTTCGATTATGGAATCTATAAAACTCATCTGAAAACCGTTCATAACAGAAATCACGGCTATCAAAGTCATAACACCAAAACATATTCCAAGCGAAGAAAGCATTGAATTGACTTTGGAACGACCTTTGCGGTCAACCTTGCTGAATCTTCTGGAAACAAAAAAAATCCATTTAAGTTGAGAAAAAAAACTGTTAATCGTTTTCAAAAATTTGCCTCCGCACTTCGTTTCCATTCAAAAAAACAATCTCCTCAACTTTAATTCCATCCTTAAATTCGCTTACGACAGAAAATTCTTCATCAAAATACAAAGTCTGCGTGAAATCAGTCTGTGTAGTATATATCAATTTCTCTCTCAAAACGCCGTTTTCATAAAAAAAAACATTTGGATTTGAATAAGCACCATATTTGTATTCGTAGGTGCGAGTTCTTTTTGTGATGATTTTTTTTCCTGCTTTGTTTAAATCTTGAAAATTTTGAATGATTTTTTTTACAGAAAGCCTGCCTTGATTATCGTACGAAAAAGTCAACTCGCTGTCTTTTTGCAAATACTTTTTTTTATCCTTATCTTCTTCGTAATGATATTTTTCTATCGAAGCGATTTTTCCGCTTGGCAAAAATTGAGTTTCTTCATAGCGATTTTCATCAAAAAACTCAGTTTTGCTCGTTTTTAGGACTTCGTTTCCGCTATAAAAATATTCTGTAAGGCTTTTCTTTTTTAAACCGTTAAAAGTTGCAGGATTATTAAAAACCTCTTTTTTTAGAATAGTATAATCTTTGGTGTAAGTTCTTCGGACAAGCAAATCTGTTGATGATGAAGTTAGAACCAAATTTTCATTTCTGTCCTTGTCATAAATAGACAAACTTTCTTTTTCGTGTATGAATTTTCTTAATTGTCCAGTTCTTAAGCGATTTATAATATCTTTTTCTTCTTTATACTCACTAAGTCCTTCCTCATCTTTGCCGTCGAGTGCAGAAAGCAAGGAAGTTTCAGGAACATCGCTGGCAGACTTTTTTTGCTCCACCACAGATGATAAATCTTGCGAAAAAAGAGAGACTAAAAGAAAAATGGAAAAAACAATTAAAAAGTTTTTTTTATAAGAAAATAAATTCATCACAGCGTAAAAACTCATCTTCCGACAAAATCTTTTACATAATCTTCCACATTGAACAAGTGGATATCCTGATATTTTTCTCCAGTGCAGACAAACCAAACTGGAATATTCAACTCTTTTCCGATTGAAAATATCATTCCGCCTTTTGCTGTAGAATCGTATTTTGTTATAACCAGAGCATCCACGCCAACCGCTTCGTTAAAGATTTCTGCCTGCCGAACAGCGTTTTGTCCTGTAGTGCCGTCGATAACTAAAATTTTTTTGTAGCAGCCCTCATCCGCTTTTGAAAGGGAAATTCTGTCGATTTTTTGAAGTTCTCGCATAAGGTTTTCTTTATTGTGCAATCGCCCTGCGGTGTCTGCCAAAACTATAGCGCCAGACATCGCTCTTGCCGCATCGGCTGCATCAAAAACAACAGCAGAAGGATCGTTTCCTTTTTTGTTACAAACTATTCGAATTCCTATTTTTTGAGCATGATTTTCCAATTGCTCCTCAGCAGCCGCTCTGAAAGTATCTGCTGCCGCTAAAATAACTTTCTTATTTTGATTTTTTAATTGATTTGCAACCTTTGCAGCCGTTGTGGTTTTGCCAACGCCGTTTACGCCCAAAAACAAAAAAATGTTAGTTTTAGAATCGTCAATTTCAAAGTCAAAAGTTTTTACATAAGAAGAAAGCATTTTTTTCAATTCTTCTACAACGCTTTGTTCATCGCTTATCGATTTTTTTTTGCAAAAATCCTTTAACTCTTCTGTGATTGAATACGCAATCTTCGCTCCAATATCGCCTTCGACCAAAATGTCGGTCAATTCATCAAAGAATTCAAAATCTATTGCAGAAGACGAAAATAAATTTTTTAATTTTTGAGCAAAACTCGATTTTGACATATACACTTTTCTTATGGATAAAAACTGCAAATCCGCACGATTTTATCATAAACTCCTTACAATTTTATTTTTTGATCTTTGCCGTTGCAGGTAAAACCTGATTCGCGACAAAAAGATACCTAATCATTTCAAAAACAAACCAGGCACCCGCAGCACACGAAACTCCAGAACAATAGTACGAATACTGCTGCCACTTGATGACCTCATCATAACTTGCCCTGCCTCTGCTGTAAGAATTATTGTAGGCGGTGAAATTTCCAACGGTATAAAAAGTCGGAATCAATGAGCATATTAAAACAGAATAAGCAGTGTACATTTTTTTTCTCTGCTTTTCTATTTTTTGTTTGCGCTCAAAAGGCTCAGCGTTTACGATTAAAGAAGCGCCGTCAAAAGCGAGATTTTCAGGAATATAAACAAAGGCTTTTTCTTGTTGCAGGTCTGAAAAAATCGCAAGTATTGGTTTTCCATTAACAGAAGCACTTGTAACAGGATTTTCTTCAGAAATCTCAGAAGTTTCAATCGCTCTAAAATAAAAAATGCCTGGAATCATTTTTTTTAAAGCTAATTGAAGATTTCCAGAAGTCAAAGGTTTTAATTTTGACCTTACTACAAACAATTCTTCTCCAGAGAAAGAATAAGTTATCCGCTGAACTTCATAACCTGGCGATGATACTGAAATTGAATGGATGCCCGCCTCAACTATAAAATCTTGTTTTGCTGGAAGTATAACTCCATCTACGCTTACAACCGCATCTTTTCGTGCTTGTTCGGGTTCAATTTCGACCCTTATTTTTACCGGTAGAGAATTTGCAACAGAAGAAGAAAGTTTTCTTGCCAAATTTTGAGCGACAGAAATCAAATCTGAAGAATTTCCAACTTCCATCACAGAGGCAGAAAGCCTTGCACCCGGAAAAACATACAAATTTACAAAAACACTCAAGTAATCGCCGTATACTGTTATTTCGCCAGTTAAAATTCCATTTATTTTAGAATCCGTAACTTCTTTTGAAAAAGCATAACTTTCTATTCCTTGCAATAGTGCTTTTTGTGTAGGCTCAAAAAGCTTGGAAGAATCGTTTTTATAGAGGATTATGGTTTCACTCTCTTCTTTTTCCTCTTCTTCCCTTCTAAAAAAGGGGAATGGGAATGAAAGTGAACTTTGCCTTTCATTTGGATTTTCATCGATAAAATTTTCCCCATTTTCTCGTGCTATTTTTGGTTCGTATTTTTTTTTGACTTCAAAAGCTGATTTTATATTTTCATCGATTTTTTTTTCAATTTCTTTTATCTTTTCTTCAGCTTGTGTTATGAGTTTTTTCAATTTTCTTGGATTATCGTTTGAAAGAACAAGTGCATCGCGAGTTTTATTTTCTTTTGACAACTGCAAAAAAAGAGAAAGCCTTTCTGTTTGCAAAGCATCAAGTTTTCTGTCCAGCTCTTCTTGAAACGAAATAGTTCTGAGTGAATTCTCTGCAATCTGCTCTAAAATCAACTGCGGAAGAACGGAAGAAATTTGGCTGTTTGCTTGAGATTGATTTTCCTTCTGTTTAAAATCGAATTTTAGGCTTGCCAATGTCCATTTTTCTGCCTGCAAAATCGAAAAACCATTTAATATCACGAGAAAAGCAATTTTTTTTGCAAGACCGAATCGATTCATCTTTACTAGTTTTACATTTCCTCATCTGAATCTTTTTCATCAGATGAAAAACCTTTCCACTGCGCCTGCAAGAAAGAATCTATAAAACTGTCGATATCTCCGTCCATAACCGCTTGAATATTTCCTTCTTCGTGTTTTGTGCGATGATCTTTTACCATTGTATAAGGCTGGAATACGTAAGTTCTAATTTGATTTCCCCAAGAGATTTCTTTTTTTTCTGCACCAAACTTTGCGTTTTCCTTTTCTTTTTGCTCTTTATAAAGTTGATACAGTTTTGCTTTAAGAATACTCATAGCAGTTGCTCTGTTCATAAGTTGAGAGCGCTCTGAATCGCAAGTTACAACAATTCCTGTTGGAATATGAGTAAAGCGAACCGCAGAGTCAGTCTTATTTACATGCTGACCGCCTTTGCCGCCAGAACGATATGTGTCAACTCTCAAATCTTCTGGTCTTATGTCAACTTTTATTGTGTCATCGAGTATTGGAAATATAAAAACAGAACTAAAAGAAGTGTGCCTTCTTGCATTTGAGTCAAACGGCGAAATCCTTATGAGTCGGTGAACTCCTGCTTCGCCCTTTAATTTGCCATAAACATAGTCGCCTGTAATTTGAATCGTAGTAGATTTTATTCCGCCCTCGTCTTCCTGCAAATCAACGGTTTCCATTTTAAAACCATTTCTCTCTGCCCACCGCAAATACATTCTGCTGAGCATATAGGCCCAGTCGCAAGCTTCTGTTCCGCCAGCACCAGAATGAATCGTAAGGAAGCAACCATTCTTGTCTACTTCCCCAGAAAGCAAATTCAAAATTGAAAGTTCTTCAAATTTTTTTTGCGATTTTTCAAGTTGACTTCTTATTTCGTCTTCGATTTTTTGGTCGTTTTCTTCCATTGCAAGTTCATATAGAGTTTGCAAATCTTTAGTTTCTGCAATCAGTTCCCGCCAAGGTTCAACCCGACCTTTTAAGTATTTTAATTCATTCATCACTTTTTGGGCATTTTCTGTATCATCCCAAAAACCTGGCAAGGCAGAAATTTCTTCTTTTTCCTTTATCTTTTTATCGATTGAATCGTGGTCAAAGACGCCCCCAAACAGAATCAATGTCGTTTTTTAAATTTTGCAAAGGCTCTTTTAATTCTTCAAGCATAGTTTCCCCTGTTTTGATCTATCGTGTTTTTATGTCTAATCTTCTATTGAGTCGTTTTCAACTCCAATTTTTTTTAAAGCATCTTGTTTTTCTCCAGAATGAAAATCCAAAGTTACACCTTGAAAAATTGCCTTTTTCCACTTTTTTTTATCCATCTGGGTAATCGCAAAATTGCCGTTAATTGGAAATTGATATATTCGCAAAGTGTCGTAGTAGTCTGTTTCGTTGTCGAGATACCTTTTTAAAATTGAAAGTTGATTTTCTGAAATATTAAAATTTTCCCAACAGGCACGCTGAACTTTTTTAAAGCCAAACCTGACAAGAATCTGTGAAATTGCCTTAGCACTATCTATTCCACCTGGATCAAGAACTACAGACACGAACATACATTAAAGAATAAAGTAAAGGGCTTTGCTTGTCAAATAGGCTAATTTATTGCATTATATACCTATATGCGTATTTTCAAGTTTGCACTTGTTTTTTTTATGGCAGTTTCAATCAAAATATTTTCCGCTGGTGCTGATGAAGTTTCACAAAATCAATCTAAGCCAATCGCAGAGATGATTTCTTCCGTAGCGGTATCTTCCAATAAGATAAAAATCACATGGAAAATACCAAAGTCAAATTTACAAATCGATTCATTCTTGATTTATAAAAGTAAAAGACCTTTTTTAAATTCCGTTCTCCAAAGCGATAATATCGCACAAATTTCTGCAAATGCTTCGTCTTATGTAGATACGGTAAAAGACTTTAGCGAATATTATTATGCTGTTATTGCAAAATTAAAAGACGGTTCAATTTATGACATCGTTTTGCCTTCTGTCAATGCAACAGTAAAAGGAGTTGCGGTGAGCAGAGCTCAAAAAGAAATCTCAATATCGCAAGAAGAAATTGAAGCAAAGACACAAAAAGTTTATCCAAATGGGAAAAGCAGAGAAATTCCTTTGCCGTACCTTGATATGATAAAAAATTTGGAAAAAAAGCCAAATAAACTTTCTTTGCAAGTTATGCAGCAAGGAAAAGAACTTGCAGGGAATTTTAAAGATACAAAAAAACAAAAACTTTCACCATATTTTTTTGAAGAAGACCTTTATACGCCTTACGGTGGCGATGACTTTTATCTTTTTGAAATATTAAAAAATTATTTTGTAAAAAAAGACTACGAAAACGCCGTTATAGAATTGCAGAATTTTTTGACCGTAAACAGAAGCGAAGAAACCACAAATAGAGCAAGTTTTTATATCGCACAATCGCAATATTTTTTAGGCAACTACAGGCACGCGCTTTCTATGTTTTTATTTACAGAAGACACATATCCCATTCTTTCAAAAAAATGGATAAACTCGACTTTAGATTTTTATTCTATTCCTAAAAATTGAGCAATCCAAAACAAATAAAAAAGTTCATCAAATTTTTAATCGTAAAAAAAATCAAAAAAAATCGCTGTTTTTTATTTAGCAATTTGTACTAGTAGATTTTCCTTATAAGTTCAACAAAAGCTGGCACTCGTTTTAGACCTAAAGTTTCGACTGTAAGCTTTTCTTTGGAATCGTTTTCTATAGTCTTACCTTTTTTGTCCGCAGCAGGTCTTGAATCTTCTACAACATTTTTTTCTTTTGCAGATGAAAGATCTTTTATCAAAACTTCATCTCCAAGATTTACCCTGTCGTAAAAACTTTTCTGCTGTAAAGTGCCTTGCGAAATTTCTTCTGCAACTTCATCTATTGTTATCTGAGCCAAATAATCATTTTCACTCACAACTACACCAAGTCCTGTATCCGAAGTTCTTATTCCGCCTGCTTTTACAACATCCAGCACAGTTCCTTTTACCATGCCATCGGATTTACCTAAATCAAGTAGAACATTGTTTCCACTTTGTTTTAAGATTTTTCCACGAACAGGAAGCATATTCAAAATATCACTGCGCAATGAACGCACACTAGATGAAAATTTACCGTTACCAGTTCTAAAAAGGCTGAATTTTGTGATTTGTGTTCCGTTTCTTCCATTATAGACAGTCGCTTCAAAAGTAACTTCTCTTTGGGTTTCCTCAAATTTCAATATGATAAAATAATCCTGCCGATTTTGCCTTGCAAGAGAAAACGCCTGCGCATAATTTAAAACTGGCTCTTCTCTTACAGAAACATAGGCTTTTGATTCACCAGTAAAACTTTCGCACAACATTCGCGCTGCAATTTCTTCTGAATCGCAGTGAATAAGCTCAAAAGGGCTTTTTGTATAGTAAAGTCCTATGTTCCATCTGGTTTTATCAAGATAAAAAGAATCAACATCCCAGCGGGAATTCAAAGAATTTTTCATCAAAGAAGAATACGCTTCTATTGTGTCATCCATAGAAACATATTGGGACAATTCTTCTGAAGAAAGTTTTGACCTGTCGATTTTAGAATTTTCTTTTATAAAATTTAATTGATTTAGATATAGTTCGTTTAAACCAAGTTTCCCGATAAAATTTGCATATTTAATTCGTGCAGGAAAATCATTAGGTGCAATTTTTAGCGCTCTTTGATATTCGTATCTAACTTGTTCACCCTTAAACTGCTTTGAATATTCATCTGCTTTTTTTATGTGATAATCTGCCCATTGGATCCTGTTTTCATCTTCTAACGAAAAATTTTGAATCACTAAAATCTCAAGTGCGCTACGCAAAATTTCATCGTTCGGATCAATCTTTAACGCCTCCCCCCATATTGAAAGTGCATCCTCGATTTTTCCAATTTTATATTTTGCTCTTCCTTTTAAATACCAAGCACTTATATTGTTCCGATTCTGATTTATAAGATAATCGCAGATGTCGCAAACTTCATCGTATTGTTTTTGAGAATAGAGTACTGAAGCCAAAATGAGATACGAGTCTGTATAATCGGTTTTTAATTGAACGCTCGCCCTTGCCCTGCGTTCTGCTTCTTTAAAATTTCCTCTTTTTGCATTTAAATAGGCTGCAAGATATTGAACTTCTGGCTGCGAGGCATGGTAGCGAAGTGCCTGATTTATGTAACTTTGCGAGGCTTCGTCTTTGCCTGTTTCTGCTGCCAAAACTGCAAGCGAAAGAAGTGCTCTTCTGTTTGTTGACTGTCTTTTTAAAGCTTCTAAATATAATTTTTCTGCGTTATCAAAGGTTCCATCGTAAAGTTCAAGTTCTGCAAGTCCAAATCTTGCTTCTACATTGTTTGGATAATCGGATATAACTTTTTCAAAAAGAGAGCGTGCTTCTGCAAGCCTTCCAAGCGAAATGAGACACATTCCCTTCAAATTGAGAATATCAACTCTGTCTTTTGCATATTTTTCTGCAGTTTCTATATAAGAAAAGCAAAGTGCAAAATCGCCTGTTTCGTAAGTTACTTTTGCAAGATTAAACCACGCTTCTCCAAATGCAGGATTTTCCTGTACAGCCTGCAAAAACTCTTCCCTTGCTTTGAACCAATCTTCGACATTCTGAAATTTTACGCCGTTTTCAAAATGTTTAAGAGAAGTTTCTTTAGATTGAGAAAAAAGACTTGAACTAAAAAAAACAGATAAAATAAAAATTATCGATGCGATTTTATTTTTTCTCAATGCAGTTTGCTCCTTTTTATTATTCTTTTACAGAGGCTTGCTCACCTTCGCTCTTTTTAAATACCTTTATAAGATTAACACGATGCCCTTCCATATCCTGAACGATGAATTCAAAATTATTCCAAGATATTTTTTCGTACTTTACAGGAATTCTGCCAAATAAATCTAAGACAAAGCCACCCAAAGTATCAAAATCTTCAGTTGGAAAAGACGAACCGATATTTTCATTTAAATCGTCAAGGTTGACCCTTGCATCGCAGAGCCAAATTTGGTTACCGATTGAAAGGATATCTTCTCTTTCGTTGTCAAACTCGTCTTGAATGTCGCCGACAATCTCTTCTATTATGTCTTCCATGCAGACAACGCCGCTAACTCCGCCATATTCGTCAACTGCAATCGCTATGTGTATGTGTCTTCTTTTAAATTCTCGCAAGAGTCCGTCAATTTTTTTTGATTCAGGAACAAAATAAGCTTTTCTTAGCAATTTTTCCAAATCGATAGCTTTCTTTTTAGAAATTGCTGCGAGCAAATCTTTTACGTAAAGGATTCCCAAAACATTGTCAATCGATTCTGAATAAACAGGAAACCTCGAATGTCCGCTTTCTGCAATCTTTTCCAAAAGCTCTTCTTCTGGAGTTTCAATCGAAAGAAAATCTACATCAATTCTTGGAATCATAACTTCCTTTACAGAAGTTTGAGAAAGATCTTCGATTCCCTTTATCATGTCTTTTTTTTCTTCGATTAAACTCAAACTATCTTGACTTTCTGAATGTTCATCTTTGGAATCTTTGTTCGCGTTTGAACTGTGTTTTTTTTCTTCTTTTTTCTTTGTGAATTTAAAAATACTCATAACAACCCTGCTCGATTTTTTATCTACCTTAATATTATTTATTGTTGCAAAATCAAATCAATTCTATTTGTGAAAGTGATTTTAAAATTTTTTCCTGCAATTTTAACATTTCGCATTCAGGTTCAACTCCGCTTTCAACATGCTCATCTGCGTGATCCATTCCATTTAAATGAAGAGTGCCATGTATCAAAAGCCTTTTTAATTCTTCATTTTGGCTAACCTTAAAATATTCGGCATTTTTTGGAAGAGTGTCCAAACTAATTATCAAATCTCCAGCACTTAACCATTTTTTGCCTTCGCCATCCGTATATTCTTCGCCATTTTCAAAAGAAAGAATATCTGTTGGAGAATCTATATCTCTGTAATTTTTATTTAAGTCGCGGATAAAATCGTCGTTGCAGAACAAAATTGAAATTTCCTGTCCGTCATAACCTAATTTTTCGAGTAAATCCAATTCAAAAGTTTCAATTTTTGAAAACCAGACAGGTTCTTCCAGGTCTTCCTGCATAGAAACCAAAACTCTATTCATCTTTTTTTACCTCAGATGTTTTTTCTTCTGTTGAAGAAGTTTCGTCAGGATCTTTTTGATTTTGATATTTAATTCTTCCGTGATAGTACGCGGCAAGAATCGAAACAAAACTATTTTTTATCTTTGTAAGCTCTCCAAATGTCAATGAGCAATCGTCCAACTGGTGATTTTCTATCTTTGCGTTTATAATTTGCGAAATGAATTTTTCAAGACGAGGGGCTGTTGGTTTTTCAAGCGATTTACAAGCCGCTTCAACTCCGTCTGCAAGCATTACTACAGCGCTTTCTTTTGTAGAAGGAAGATTTCCGTCGTAACGAAATTCCGCTTCGCTTACGTTAGGGTCAAGAGATTTTGCTTTGTTATAAAAATATGTGATTACAGAATTTCCGTGGTGTTCTGCAATTATATCTATGATTTTTGACGGAAGATGCAACTGGTGCGCTTTTTCCACACTGATTCTGATATGGCTTTTTATTATAGAAACCGAAAGCGAAGGATTTAAATCTGTGTGCTTGTTTTCTGTGTCTATGTTGTTTTCTGTAAAATATTCAGGGTGCTCCATTTTACCAATGTCATGATATAAAGAAGCAACTCGTGCAAGAAGAAAATTCGCGCCAATTTCCTTGCAGGCACTTTCTGCAAGTTGACTTACCATTATGCTGTGCTGATATGTTCCGCTTGCAGTTAAAAGAAGTTTTCGTAAAACAGGAGCATTTTGATCGCTTAAATCCATCAATCGAAAAACCGAAGCGGTGTTCATTATTATTTCAAGTGGAGTTAAAAGGCCAAGCACAATTATTCCAGATATAAAACCGTTAAATGCAAGTCCACTCAAAACAAAAAATGCGTCCGAAAAAGAATCGTTAAAAATCACTTTTAAAACGCAGATGTAAACTATGTTCAATACAGCAATTCCAATCGAAGAGAAAATCATATCGATTCTGCGTTCTATGCTGTGTACGATTCTTACAAGAGTGAGCGAAGAAGTTAAGGTGAATAGGAACGGAATCAGTTCAAATCCTGTTGCACAAAGAACTCCAAAAGAAATTAGGATTGAAAAATAAAGTCCAAAAATCTGCCCAAACAGGATAGAAACCAAAGCAACGCAAAGTGCAGACGGAATTATGACAGGAAGTTTATATAAATTCTGGAACAGGACAGCCTTATCGCCAAAGGCGCTTGCAAAAAAAACTACCACAAATAAAAAAGCTGTAAGGAAAACTTCTTTAAATTCAATTTTGTGCCCCAAACATGTTTTGCTGAATAAAAGAAAAGCAAGTGCAGAAACGAGCATCAAAAACAAAACCTTGTCGGCAAACGCCCTGTAGTCTATGTAAGACGGAGAGGCTGCCATCTTTTGAAGTTTTAAATAATCTTCATCTGTTATAGGAAAACCCTTTCGTATGATTTTTTCGCCCTCTTCTATTGCAATAGGAAACTGCTCGTCTGGCGGAATTGATTTTGAAGATATTATAGTCTTGTCCGCAATCATTCCTGTTTCGTATTCTTCGATAGAATAAGACGCTATCGTTTGGCTTGTGCTGGCATCCAAGTAGATTATTGAAGTGCATGCAGCAAAAGCGATTAAAAAGACAAGCAAAACCGACCATCTATCCTTTAGATATTGAAAAATCTGTCTGTTTGTCTGTAAAAAAATATATAGTATTCCGTTATTCTGTTTTGTCATTTTCGTAAGCCCGTACAATTTTTCTTACAAGCGCAGAACGAACGACATCTTCGCCATCCAGTTCTACGATGCCAATTTCATCGATTCCCTGTAAAATGTCCAGTGCTTGAACAAGCCCTGATGGAGTTTTTTTAGGTAAATCGATTTGTGTAACATCTCCTGTTATAAATACTTTTGAATTTTCACCCATTCTCGTAAGGAACATCTTCATCTGCTCCCTCGTAGAATTTTGTGCTTCATCTAAGATTACCGCCGCATTGTTAAGAGTGCGTCCTCTCATATAAGCAAGCGGTGCAATTTCTATTATATCATTTTCCTGCATTTTCTTCACTAGTTCACAAGAAATACACGCATTCATAGAATCGTATAGCGGTCTTAAATATGGATTTATCTTATCTTCCAAATCTCCAGGCAAAAAACCAAGATTTTCGCCTGCTTCGACTATAGGGCGAGTTAAGATTAAAGAATTGACCTTGTGGCTTAAAAGGAGACGCAAAGATTCAGCAATCGCTAAAAAAGTTTTTCCAGTTCCAGCAGGACCGCAAGCAAAAACCAAGTCTGAACTTCTAAATGCCTGTATGAGTTTGGCTTGATTTTTAGTTTTTGGATATATTTTTTTTGAAGAGCCAGGAATTGAAATTGCGTATTGACCTGCATCAAAATTCTTTTTTACTGAATTATTTTCAAAACCAGTATTTAAAATCGATTCGACGATTTCTGAGCCAGAAGAAAAATTTTCAGAGGCTTCGTCTGTAAGACGGTCTATTATGAATTTAAATTCCTGCCGTTTTTGCAATGACGACTCTGCAATGGAAATTTCGTTTCCACGCGTAAAAACTGGAACGCCCAAATGTTTTTCTATAAGTTTTAAATTTTTATCATTTGTTCCGCAAATTTGTGAAAGAACAGATGTATCATCAAGGACTATGGTGTATTCGTTTTCCAATCGCATTTCCTTAAGTTGTTAGATTATATCATACATTTTATGATTTTTAATTTTTTTTATTCCAGACATAAAAGCGCAATCCGTCAATTTTAATTCAAACTCCACTTCCCATATTCGTCTTTTATTTCTGTCTTCATTCCAGATAGAGGTCTCCAGCTTACGCTCAAAGAAAAATAAGGCGAAAAATCATAATGAGCCTTTGTTGTAGATGTGGCTGCTATATAGCGTGGAGAAATTTTAAATGAGCAGTTTAAATCCCAATCGTCAAGGTCGTGCGTTATTGTCATTACCAGAGATTTTAATTTAAAGCCAGACTTCTTGCGTATGTCGTCGTTGTCAAATCTAAAAGAATCTATTAAATCTTGAACAAAACTTCTTTGACCTTTGCTATTGTAATAATAATCGTAATCGCTTTGTGGGCAAAAATATCTGTAAAAAACAGAGTTTCTGCTTTCTGCACTAAATGAAAAATCCAAAAAGTTATTAACTTTAAATGTAATTTTGGGAATAAACACAAAATAACTGCTTGTAGGTCGAACAAAGTCGTATACAAGGCTTGCCGACAGCGAAGGACTCCAACTTATGCGCTGTGTCCAGTATTTAAATGTTTTAGAAGGATTTGTATAGGCAAGACTCAATGAATAAGGTTGAAATCTCTTGTTGGAACTTGATTGCCAACCTTTTCGTCTTGTACCGTCTATGACAAATTCGTAATCTGTCGTGTAACTCATAGTATAGGCAAGTTGTGCCCCGTAACCGCTCAATGAAAACTTAAGTGAATCCTGCTCTTCTTTTTCCCAATCGTAAACATAGGATTGACTTAAATTCAATTTATCCGAAAAAAATTTTACACTCAAAGTCTGCGATATATTTTGTTTTACCCAAGTTTCGTCGGTTGAGCTTCTCTGTTTTATTCCTGTTGAAACGGCAAAACTCGTATTAGGAAAGCCAAGTGAAAAAATTCCGCTGTAAGAGTCAACTTGTGGCGGAAGCGTTGTCGTAAGCGAAAGTTGCTGCGAATAGTCGCCTTCTTTTGCAGCTAAAACCATATTCAAATTGTGAGTTGTAACGCAGTCTTCATCTGTTAAATCTGTAGTAAGATATTCCCACTCTGGATTATTTACGTCGTCGCTTATGTATTTTGTGCGAATCATCTTTACGTTTGTATTCCAGGTTAAAGCCGTTGCAGAAAAATATTCTGTGTAATAAAAGGGTTTAAAAGAAAGCGCATTTGTGTTTGTTAAATCAAGTTTTTTTGCACTGTAGTCAGCTTTCTTGATGGAATTTACCGCACTTTCTGAATAGCCGCCTTTATTGGTGTCCGTGCTTAAATATGGATGACTTTGATACACAGGATTAAAGGTAAAACTGTCCGTTAGAGAAAGAAAACTATCCTTATAGCCCAATACGCTTGTTAAAACGGTAGGAGATTTTACCTGAATATATGTAGACTGAAGTGTTTTCCAGTCAAAATCTTCAGGAACATTGAGTTTTAAAGAAGAATAAGAAAGCTGCGATGAAAATTCGGGGCTTATGGTATACGAAAGTTTATAATTAATTCCGCTAAGAGATTTTGTGCTTGCATTTACAGTTGCAATCGAAGGCAAAACTGTCTGCTCAAAAATGATATTCTTTTCTTCTGCAAGTTTTTCTTCATCTTTAGAATATTCTTTTTTATCGCTATCGGTTTGATTTTGTTTTTGTTCTTTTTGTTCCTGCTCCTTTTTCTTATCTTCTTCTGTCTTTAAATCTTCTGGAAGTAAAAGCGAAAGGTTTGTAGTCTGTTTTTTTGTAGTTGCTGCTGCGGGGTATTGAAATATAGTACCTCCAATTCTTGCTGAAACTTTTAGAGGAGTTATCTGGCTTGGAAAATAAAACTGCCGTTCTGGAGTATATGTAGCCCATAAAGAATCGTTTGAATATTCACTTCTGCCTGTTAATGTTGCATTTCGTGAAGAATAGACGATTGAAGAAGAAAAACTTGAAAGACTGAGTGAAGAAATATAAGGCTTAAAAAAGTCCGCAATCGAAAAAGTATGTGAACCGTTTAATGCCCAAGTAAAAGAAGAAACTGTTGTCTGTGTGGTGTTATCGCTATCGTCTACTCCAGACATCAAAAAATCTATCCAGTCCATCGTTTCTGCGCGTTTGTTAAAGTCATAATTAAAATACGGATCTGAATAAAGCGGCATAGAAAGCGAGATTGAAAATGGTTTTGAAATTGCAAGTTTTAGATTTGCCTGATAGCGAAACGGCAATTCAAGCCCCATAAAATTGGATTTATCTAAAACCTTGTCGCCCTTTGAATTGTACGGAATATAGGTTTTTCCATCTTTAAATATCGTATTTGAAAAACCCACTTCTGTATTAAACTCAAAAGTTGAAAAAATTGAAGAAGGACTTAAAACAACGTTGCTACCAACCATTGCTCCAAGATTAGAATAATAGTCTGCCATGATTTTTACGTGATTTTTCGTATCGCCACTGTAATCATCATCTAAATTATGAAGAACAAGACCTTCCCTCACCTGCTCTTTTAAAGAGCCTGTTTTCATAAAACTAAAGAGATTTATCTTATCCTTGTCTTTAGAATCTCCATCGCTTGTGGAAGCGGCATCGGCTGGTTTTCGACCATAAAGATATGTCGTCGTATTTATGAAATATCCTTCGCGATTTTTGTATCCCATAGCAGGATTAAAAATAAGTTCATCTTTTGGATAGTAAAACGCTGGGAGATATAAAAGCGGAATGCGCCCAACATACAAAAGCGCACTCAAAAATGCAAATTCTCCGCCAGGCAAAAGCCAGATTCTCTTTGCTCTGATTTTCCAATGCGGATTTTCGTCATCGCAAAAAGTCAATTCTCCATTTTTAAATGCAATCGTTCCTCCTGAATCACGACCAAAGATGTCGCTAGAAACTATCAAGGTTGAACCAGAGGGAAGATTTATAGCATCGGAAGATGTTTGAACCGCCCTGCCGTTATCAAATACGCCTTCCAAAGTGGAAGTGTTAAAGAGTAAACTTCTTGCACTTATTTTTTCACCACCAGAAGATGAGCCCTTGCTCTGTTCAAGAGTTACATTTCCTTCTGCAAAAAGCATTTCTGAAGAGCGATTGTAATTGACTTTGTCGGCAGTTATCGTAGTTTTCGAGTTTCCTTTGGTAACAGAAATCTTTACAGAACCGGTAAGTACTATAATATCGCCATCGGATTCTTCGTCTTTTTTATATTCTGACCTTTCTGCCGAGTCTATACTTATTATTGAAGTTTCGTTTTTATCGCCTTCCGCTGCAAAAACCGCCTGATAAAAATTAAAGGAGAAAAATAAAACTGTAAAAAGCAGAAAACTTTTTTTCATCGATTAAATATCTATGGCCTCAAATTACAACGATTTATTTTCTACTCTCCACGCAAACTTTTCAAGGTTTGATTGATATATTTACCAGTCCAGCTGCCAGTTTTTTCGTAGCGTTCTGCCAATTCTTCCGGAGTTCCAAAATCTACAACCTGCCCACCTCTTGTGCCACCTTCTGGACCTAAATCGATTATATAATCTGCTTGAGCTATAACATCAAGGTTGTGTTCTATCATGACGACGGAATTGCCTTTATCGACAAGTTTTTGAATAACATCCATCAAAATCTTTACATCAGCAAAATGGAGTCCTGTAGTAGGTTCGTCCAAAATGTAAAGAGTTTTTCCTGTTGAAGGACGTGCAAGTTCTGTTGCAAGTTTTACCCTTTGAGCTTCTCCCCCAGAAAGAGTTAAAGCGCTCTGACCGAGTTTTATATATCCAAGACCTACATTTTTTAGAGTTTCAAGCTTACGCGATACATGTGGAATGGAAGCAAAAAAATCCGCAGCTTCTTCTATCGTCATATCAAGCACATCCGAAATGTTTTTTCCTTTATAGCGAATGTCCAAAGTTTCCTGATTAAAACGATGCCCATGGCAAACATCGCACTGAATAAAAACATCAGGCAAAAAATTCATTTCGATTGTAAGAGTTCCTGCACCCTGACATTTTTCGCACCTTCCGCCTTTTACATTAAAACTAAAGCGTCCTGGCGTATAACCGTGAGATTTTGACTCTGGAAGGCTGCTGTATAAATCCCTTATTGCGTCAAAAACACCAACATAAGTTACAGGATTTGAACGCGGAGTACGTCCAATTGGACTTTGGTCTATATTTATAACTTTGTCGATATTTTCAATTCCTGTTACGCTGTCGTGAAGTCCTGCTTTGTATTGAGTTCTCATCAATGCGTTAGAAACTACAGGATAAAATACATCGCTCAATAAGGTTGATTTTCCTGAACCGCTTACGCCAGTTATACAGGTGAATGTTCCCAATGGTATTTTTACGCTTATATTTTTTAGATTGTGTTCTCGAACTCCGTTTATGCAGATAAAGTTTGAATTTCCGCTGCGGCGAACAGAAGGAAGGGTCATATTTATCTTTCCTGCAAGATACTGACCTGTAATGCTGTTTTCAACCTGCATAACCTGAAACGGTGTGCCGCTTGCCATAACTTTGCCACCATGAACCCCAGCCCCAGGTCCAATATCTACAACCCAATCGGCAGTACGCAAAGTCTGTTCATCGTGCTCAACAACTATAACGGTATTTTTTAAATCTCTAAGATAGGTCAAGGTGTTTATCAAGCGTTCATTATCACGCTGATGAAGCCCGATGCTAGGCTCATCCAAAATATACATAACACCAGTAAGACCAGAGCCAATCTGTGTTGCAAGTCGGATTCTCTGCGCTTCGCCACCAGACAAAGTTCCTGCTGAGCGGCTCAAAGTAAGATAATCGAGCCCGACATTTTTTAAAAAGTTCAGACGAGATTTTATCTCTTTAAAAAGCTGACCTGCAATCAATTCTTCGGTTTTAGAAAGTTTTATGTTTTCAAAAAAAGCAAGACTTTCTGCAACGCTAAAATCGCACAGTTCAATTATGTTCTTATTGCCAATCGTAACTCCGAGCGCTTCTTTTCTAAGCCTTTTTCCATGGCAACTTGAACACTCAGAAACAGACATGTATTTTTCTTCCATGCGCACTCTCTGAGCTTCGCCCCATGCCTCATTGTGTCGCCTTTTCATCTCTGCAAGCACACCAATCCAAGGCCTATTATATTCAGAAAATCCTTCGCCGCTTTGCTTTTTATAAATCCAACGGATATTCTTTGTTAAATCTCCATTCCAAAGCGAAGAAAATTGCTTTTTTGTCAAATCCTTTATAGGAGTGTCTAAAGTCCAGCCATTTGCCTGTGCAATTGCTCCAAACATCGCTGCATTCCATTCGCTGTCTGGGTTAAAAAACGGAAAAACTCCCTTGTTAAAACTTAGGGAAGAATCAGGCATAATCTTTTTTTCATCCCATTCCATTTTTTCGCCGATGCCAGTACATTCAGGACAAGCACCAAACGGATTGTTAAATGAAAAAAGCCTTGGCTGCAATTCTGGAATAGAGATTCCGCAGTCTGGGCAGGAATTTTTTTGCGAGAAAAATACCTCTTCCTCTTTAAAACCTTTTTCGCTGGTGTCTTCTATCCTTTTTAGGACAATTAAAATTCCATTTGAAGTTTTTAAAGCCGTTTCTACAGATTCTGCAAGTCTTTTTCTTATATCATCTTTTAAAACGATTCTGTCAACGACGATTTCTATGCTGTGTTTTTTTTGCTTGTCGAGTTTTATGGAATCTGAAAGTTCAACCATAAGACCGTCAATTCTTGCGCGAACAAAGCCAGAATTTTGAGCGTCTTCTATGATTTTTTGATGTTCGCCTTTTTTCCCGTGAATTACAGGAGCCAAAAGCGTTATCTTTGTTCCTTCTCCCCAACTCAATATCGAATTGATTATCTGGTCGTCTGACTGCTCTTTTATTTCCCTTCCGCAATTTGGACAATGAGCATGACCAATTCTTGCAAACAAAAGCCTGTAATAATCGTAAATCTCTGTAACGGTTCCAACTGTAGAGCGGGGATTGTTGTGAGTGGTCTTCTGTTCGATTGAAATTGCAGGCGAAAGCCCTTCGATTAAATCGACATCTGGTTTATCCATGCTGCCTAAAAACTGGCGTGCATAGGAAGAAAGGGATTCCATATATCGCCTTTGACCTTCTGCAAAAAGCGTGTCAAAAGCCAATGAGGATTTTCCAGAACCAGAAAGCCCAGAAATTACGACGAGCTTGTTGCGCGGAATTTCCACATTTATGTTTTTAAGATTATGCTCGCGCGCTCCGCGAATTACAATTTTTTCGCCTTCTACTTTGTTTATTGCGTTAATTTTTTTTTCTTCCAAATTCGTTCTCGATATTTTACTGATTTAAATTTTAGATATTCATATTCATTGCAGTTCTAACTTCTTCGAGTGTTTTGCTTGCAATTTGTCTTGCTTTAAAAACTCCGTCGTTAAGAACTTTTTTGATGTAAGTTTCATCTTTTTCAAGTTCTGCTCTTTTTTGGCGAAGTGGACGCAATTCTTCATTTAAGACTTCTGTAAGTGTATTTTTTAGCATTCCGCCTCCGCCATCTCCTATGCGCTCGGCAATCGCTTGTGGCTCTTCTCCTGTACAAAGGGAAATTATCCTCAATAGATTTGCAACTTCTGGGCGAGTTTCTGGCTCATAAGTGATGTGGCGCTCCTGATCTGTCTTTGCTTTTTTTATAGCCTTTGCTGTTTCATCTTCTGTTGCACAAAGCATTATCGTGTTTCCAAGCGATTTAGACATCTTGCTTGCACCGTCGAGCCCCAAAATCATAGGTGTTTTTGAAAGCAAGGCGTGCGGTTCAGGGAAAATCGGTTTTTCAGGAGAAAATTTTTTATTAAAGCGCTTTGCGATAAGCCTTGCAACTTCCAGATGAGGAAGCTGGTCTTTTCCAACAGGAACAACATTGCCCTTGCAAAAAAGAATATCAACCGCTTGGTGAACAGGATAAGTGAGCATTCCCGCATTTACAGACTTCATTCCTGATTTTAGAATTTCATCCTTAACTGTTGGATTTCTATCCAATTCTGCACTGGAAACAAGCGTCAAAAAAGGAATCATAAGTTGATTCGCTTCTGGAACATGGCTGTGCGGATAGATAAAAACATCGTCGCTAACCTCAATTCCTGCTGCAAGATAGTCTATTACGAGTTGTTTTGTATTTTGGCTTATGCTTTCAAAGGCATCGTGATCCGTTAAAACCTGATAATCTGCAATCAAAATCATAGTCGGAACGCCCATTTTAGAAAGCCTTACGCGATTTTTCAACGAGCCAAAGTAATGTCCTATGTGGAGCCTTCCTGTAGGGCGATCACCTGTTAAAACCTTGTATTTTTTAGGATTTATTGCAATGTCTTTTTCAATTTCTTCTGATTTTTTTACCGCTTCTGCAAGTATTTTTTCAGCATTTGATTCTTCTACAAAAGATTCTTGGATTTGAGCCATTTTTGTTCCTGTCAAAAAAAATAAGGCTGGCAAAAAAAATTGCCAACCTCTAAATTATACAAAAATAACCTTTCCGCTTCAATTCAAAACGGATTCAGGAATTTACTGTGAAAACTTAATGGGAATATTTACCAAAGAAGTTGATTCTCTTTAGCGTATCTTACGCCTGCATCATTCCAACTCTTTCCACCGATTTTCTTAAATTGTTCAATAAATTCGTTCCATGAATCTCTCGTCATCGCTCTTTTTCCTGTAACAAACTCAATAATTCCCTGCTCGTAAAATCTTTTTATGTCAGCATCTGGCAAAGGCATTGCATCGCTTCCTACAGCAGGAGTATAGGAAAGGCTATCCATCTTTTTTAAAACGTCGAGAGCGGACATAGTTTTTCCTGAATAAGGCGCTTTGTATGTAGGATAGCGCGAATAAAGCTCTATATCTCCATTAAAAAATACATACGCTCTAAGCTGTGTAAACTTTTGATTCGCAGGTTTTGTAAAGCCTTTTTTTGGATCTGGAAGTCCCTTTGTAACAGGAACACCGTTTTCATCCAAAACATAGTTTACGCCTTTTTGTCCCCAGCCCAAAAGATAATATCCTTCGTCGCTGCTCATCCATTCAAAAAGCCTTGCAATCGCGTCCTTCTTTTTTTCTGCGTTTGCACTTATTGCAGTTATCCTAAATCCTTGAATCCAACACCCAGTTGATTTTTCTCCGCGTGGTCCTACAGGTGGTTCTATTACAATCCATTCACCATTTGGAAAATTTTTATCAAAAGGCTCGTAATTGCTTTCTGCTGCGAGGGCTGCGTTTTGCTCTCTCATGCAACCGAATTTTCCCTGCTTCCAGCTCGCCCTAAAATCGTCTTTTCTGTAGACAAGCCAGTTTGGATCTATAACTTTTTCATCGCAGAGTTTTTTTATGAATTCAACCGCTTCGTAATATTCAGGGCGTAAAACATTTAAACCTGGATGTTCTTTTGACATAGACCACGTTCCTTCAACTCCAAAAGCACCCATTATCGGCTCAAATCTTCTACCAAATCCCTCTTGATGCGGATATACTTCTACAAAGGCGCCAAAACCATAGGTGTCGTCCTTGCCGTTTCCGTCTGGGTCATCAAAGGTAAAGGCTTTCATCACTTTTACAAAATCATCCAAAGTTACAGGAACTGGAAGACCGAGTTTATCAAGCCAGTCTTTTCGTATGCACAAACCTTCGTTTCTCGGAATAGAGCCTGGACTTGCCAAACCGTAAGAAACTCCGTTGACACTCGTATACGACTTTGCATATTTATCATACATAACGCTGGTTCTATGTGGCATTTTTTCGTACATATCGTCAACAGAAGCGAGCATTTTGTTGTTTATCATATTTAGCCACGGTTCACGGTTTACAGTAAAGACATCTGGAAGAGATTTTGAAGCGGCCGCTGCATTTAACTTAACATCCCTGTCATTTTCGTTTGAAGGGAGCATCGTAAGTTTTAAATCTATGCCCAGTTTTTCCCGAATTATATCGTAGGCAATCCAGTCGGCAGGAGGCTCTCCAGCTTCACTTACAGTTCCTCCATACCACATAGTAATTTTTGTGAGTTTTGGCTTTTTTGCACTCGTAAAAATAAAAGAACAGCAGATAACACCGATAGCGATGATTGCAATTTTTAAATTTTTTTTCATAAAAATACTCCCAAATCGTTTTGATAAAATATTTTGATTATCACGATTATGCTGGAAATTTTATCATCGTATTTTCAAGCGGGCAAATTTATTGCATATTAGTAAAAAAAAGAGGCGTGAGATGAATAAAAATGATAGTTTTATCCAGAATGAAGAAGATGTTTTTTGTTCGTCCAAAATTAAAGAATTTGAAAACTGGCTTAATTCGTTTTTAAACTTTGAAAAATTCCCACAAAAAAATATGTTCTGGCTTGATACAATGGAATATTTTTCAAAAAAGGCAGACCGTGCAAATCTTTTCTGCAAGACTTTTCACGTTGCAGGCTCAAAGGGAAAAGGTTCAACTTCGGCTTTTATCGCTTCGATACTCGAACAGGCAAACATCAGGACTGGACTTTACACTTCGCCACACATACTAAACTTTTTAGAGCGAATAACAGAAAATCAAAAATTTTTTAGCCAAGAAGTTTATGAAGAAGCGGCGGAAGAACTCGTTTCGCTTGTAGAAAATGCTGAATCTGTAGAATTTTTAAAAAACCGTCCGATAACCTGGTTTGAACTTGTAACGCTTTATTCGTTTTTGTGCTTTAGAAAAGCAAAGGTTGAATGTGCAATTTTTGAAGTTGGACTTGGAGGAAGGCTCGACGCAACAAATGTGATAAAGCCAAAAGTCTGCTGCATAGGCCCTATAGAACTTGAGCATACAGAATACCTTGGAGACACTGTAGAAAAAATCGCCCAAGAAAAAGGTGGAATAATAAAAGAAAACACCCCAGTTGTGATTGCAAAACAAAAGCAATCCGTAAAAGAAGTATTTAAAAAAATTGCAAAAGAAAAAAACGCGCCCATATTTTTTATAGATGAAATCTGCTCAAATATAAGCATGAAAATTCACGTAGTTTCAGATGAAAATAAATCTGATTGTCCGGATATAAACACAGCTTCGAAAAAAAGCTTTCCCCTTTTAAAAATGAAAACACAAATTGATTCAAAAATTTTTGCAAGGCCGTTAAAGGCCGATTTAAAACTTTTGGGAGATTTTCAAGCGGAAAATGCAGCCTTGGCGGCAATCGCCGTAAAACTCGCTTTTCCAGAAATTCCAGAATCAACTATAGAAAAAGGACTTGAAAAAGCGAGCCTCCCTGGTCGCTTTGAGATTTTAGACACGCAAAAAATTTTTAAAGAGCTTCCTTTTATAATTTTAGATGGAGCGCACACTCCTCGAAGCGTTGCCTTTACTTTAAAAACGATAGAAGAGGCAAAACTCAATGTAAAAAATCTTCTTTTTGCTTGTGCAGAAGATAAAAAAATCGACGAAATTGCAGAACTTTTTAAAGGTTTTTCAGGGAAAATATTTTTAACGATACCAGGAACTGTAAAAAAATCGGATTTAAAAAAGGTTGAAAACGCATTTTCTTCAAAAGGAATAAAATTCCATTCAGATTCGAATTACATACAGCAGATAAAAAATGCAATCGAACAAAGTAAAAACGACAAGTCAGCGCTTTTAGTTACAGGTTCATTTTATCTTGTGGCAGAAGTAAAAAAATACATCAAAAATCTTTACGAAGACTTATCGTAAAATTTAAAGCAACCTCAATTTACAAAAATCCTTGGAACTCGTTTTGAAATTCCGCAGGTAATTTCGTAGCTTATAGTTCCAGTTAAATCTGCAAGTTCCTGGGCAGAAAAATACGCTCCATTTTCTTTTGCACCGAAGATAACAGCCTCATCAAATCGATTTATTCCATTTCCGTCTGCAATGTCGACCATACACTGATCCATGCATATTCTTCCGCGAATTGAATAAGGTTTTGATTTTATGCAAACTTTAAGTCCGCCCTTTATCTCGTTAAACCTTCTAAATAGTCCGTCTGCATAGCCAATGGGAAGAACTGCAATCTTTGTTTTTTGTTTAGAATACCAGAGCCTTCCATACGAAACTGCGCGCCCCTCTTCAAAATCGCGGATTGAAAGTATTTTAGAAACAAGCTCCATTACAGGCTTTAAAAATACCTTTTCCCCAGATTTTTCAAAATATTTTTTAGTAAAATCTCCAGGATAATAACCGTAAACCGTAATTCCAGAGCGACACATATCAAGGTGCATATCAGGAAAAGCGAGAGTGATTGCAGAATTTGCACAGTGTCTTATTCCAGGATTTATACCTTTGGCTTTTACAAAATCTATCGCACGCAAAAAATTTTCAAACTGAAATTTTGTGTATTTTATGTCGCTTTTTTTTAGAGAATCTGCAACAGCAAAGTGAGTACACATTCCTTCAAGTTTTAAGACACCAGTATCTAAAATCTTTTGAGCTTTATCTGCTGCCTGTTCTGGTAAGCATCCAAGCCTTCCCATTCCCGTATCCACTGCAAGATGAACAGGAAAATTTGTTATTTCAAGTTTTTTGCATTCTTCGGCAAAAAGTTCAAAGTATTCATCATCAAAAATAAAAGGCGTAAGTCTGTTTAGAACGACATCTTTTATTTCTTCTTTTTGGCAGAGGCTAAAAAGAAAAATTGGAACATCAATGCCCGCTTTTCTTAACTCAATGCCTTCTAAAACCGTGGCAACAGCCAGAAAATCAACACCGCATTCAACAGCAACTCTTGCACATTCAACAGCTCCGTGCCCATAAGCATCCGCTTTTACCGTTATGCACATCTTTGCGGAAGGTTTTATCTTTGTTCTTATATAATTTATATTGTGCCTTAAATTTTCCAAGTGTATTCTTGCAAAAGTCGCTCTCATAACATTTTTAATAATAGATTTTTAAAACTTTTTAAGCAATATTTTTGCATAAACTGCGATGAGAAATTTCTTATCTTAATTTTCTTTGTAATTATTGAGAATAAGTTACATTTAATATATATTTTAAAGATATAAATTTGGGAGAAAAAATGAAAAAATCAATCGCATTCACATTATTTACAGCAACTATACTTTCATTTACGATTTCTTGCGTATCAGTTCCACCTGCAAACACAGATACTTCAGTGCAGGAAACTCAAACAAAAAAAACATCAAAACCTAAAGAATTAAAAGTGATAAACAGCTCTTCTGTTCCTGCTGCTGTTCAAGAAACAAGCGAATCCCTTTATGAAAAAAAGATAAAAGGACTAAAACTCATCACGGTTTCATATCCAAAAGAAACGCAAAAAGGGTGCGCCTTTGACGAGCCTTTTGTTTTTGAAGCAAAAAGTGCAGACGGAAAAGCAGTTGTTGGTCTTGAGCTTTGTGTTTCGTATCCAGATACAAGAGTCGAAGGAAGAATCTCTTATTCCACTGCAACTTTGACAACAGATTCTTCTGGAAAAATTACTTTTTTTCCTGCCACGCCAACAAATTCATTCAATTCAAATATAAGTGCGTTTCCTGCTGGAGATGTGACAAACCCTGCAATCGCAAAACTGGCTGGCGAAGTTTCGGTTTCTGCTCCTTATAAAGTTAAAACAAATTTAGCAGTGGCCGGAGGAACAATATCGATTGTAGATTTTAACGCACAGGATAAACCGATTTTAAACAATTCAATTTCTTCTTCGAATGTGTTGGTTTCTTTGATTCAAAAAGGATTTAAAAGAGTTGGAAATGCGGATTTTTCAAACGAGATATTAAAAGACGAACCAGCAAGAATTTTCAATGTAGCAAAAAATCTTTTAGGAAATACTTCTGTTTATCTCGTATACGGAACTGTAAAATACGCTTCTCAAGTAGAAAAAACTCAGGACAATAAATACACTCTCACCTTAAAAGGAAAAATAACCTGCCTAGACATGAAAGACGGTTCAATACTTTGCACAGCAGAAGAAAGCGCAACCGTTATAGAAGATAAAGAATGGAACTGCATAAACAGCGCAAGAAAAGAACTTGCACAAAAGTTTGCAGATGATATTTACTACGGACTTTGATAAATCTAAAAAAATATGTAAATAAAAATATAGGATAAGGATTTTGCTATGATTTACACAGACACAAGAGACAAAACTGCAAAAGTGGATTTTAGAACAGCGGTTGTCAACGGAATGAACGAAAAAACAGGAGGACTTTACATTCCTGTAGAATTTCCAAAACTTGAAAAATCATTTTTAAACAAAAATCCAGAACCACCTTTCCGCGACATAGCTTTTGAGATGGCAAAACCTTATGTGGAAGGCGAAATAGACGATAAAAATCTCAGGGCAATTATAAACGATGCTTATCCTTTTCCAGCAAAGGTTGTTGCTGTAGACCCAAATTCATATATCTTGGAACTTTTTCATGGACCAACCTGCGCTTTTAAAGATTTTGGTGCAAGGTTTATGGCAAGGGTTATGTCGTATTTCAACAGAGGAGAAAATTCGCCTCTTCACATCTTGGTAGCAACTTCTGGAGACACGGGCTCCGCAGTAGGAAGTGCGTTTCACAACGTTCCAGGCTTAGATGTTACAATACTTTACCCAAAAGGGAAAATTTCACCCTTGCAGGAAAAACAGCTTTCGACCTTTGACAACAACGTAAGGGCTTTAAAAGTAGACGGCACTTTTGACGACTGTCAAAAACTCGTAAAGACAGCATTTACAGATGAATCGTTACGCTCAAAACTTCGACTCTCTTCTGCAAACTCAATAAACATAAGCAGACTTTTGCCACAGAGTTTTTATTATATGTATTCTTCACTTTCTGTGAAAAATAAAGCATGGCAATACAACAAGATAGAAGAGCCTTCAATAATAATGGTAGTTCCAAGCGGCAATTTTGGAAATTTGACCTCAGGACTCATAGCAAAAAAAATGGGAGCGCCAATAACTGGTTTTGTGGCTGCAACAAACACAAACCGCACAATTCCCGATTGGATTGCAACCGGCTCTTACAACGCTCGCCCTTCGATTGCAACGTACGCAAATGCAATGGATGTAGGTTCTCCAAGCAATTACGAAAGAATCGCTGCAATGTATAGTTTAGAAGAAGTAAGGCAACTTTTTGCATCCTACTGGCTTGATGACGAGGGAATAATCAATTCCATAAAAGATTGCTATTCAAAAACAGGCTATGTTATAGACCCACACGGTTCTGTCGGCTGGAAAGCATGGAGCGACATAAAAAACGGCGCAATGAGAGATTTAGTTGCCGGCAAAAAAAATGACTACACAAAACCGGGTCTTACCCCAAACATCCCATCTTGGGTGGATGATGTAATCACAAAAAAGAATGCAATCGGCGTAATATTAGAAACCGCTCATCCGGCAAAATTTGGCTCTACAGTTACAAAAGCGACAGGCAAATCGCCTTCAATTCCAGACAGGCTCGAAAAAGTTTTAAAACTAAAAGACTTATCAATCCCAATGGAAAACGACTACGAGCAGTTTAAAGACTGGCTTTTAGAAAATCTGAGGTAAAAGTTTCATCGCTTTCACAAAAGCTAGCCAAACTTACAAAAAAGCCACACTTTTCATCTTACATATCCTTGTAAGTTTGAATCGTATCTTCTAAATGCTCAATTTTTACTTTTGCTTCGTCAAACATCTTAATGCTGTCGTTTTCGTCGTGGTAATGCTTTTCGCACACAACTCGCTTTATCCCGCAATTTATCAGGAGCATCGCACAAGTTCTGCATGGAGTCATCTTGCAATAAACAGTTCCGCCGTCAATCGAAATTCCCCTTTTAGCCGCCTGACAAATTGCATTTTGTTCAGCATGAACTGTTCTTACGCAATGCTGGCTTATAGAACCATCATCATGAATCACTTTTTTTAAAAGGTGCCCAACTTCATCGCAATGAGCAAGACCAGAGGGGCTTCCAACATAACCTGTAACCAAAATTCTGTTGTCCCTTGCAATAACACAGCCAGACCTTCCCCTATCGCAAGTAGCCCTTTTTGCAATAGTCCTTGCGACTTCCATAAAATATTCATCCCAAGTCGGGCGCACGTATTTTTCACCTTCCATAATTCCTCCTGATTTTTAATTTGGGCGCTTCCTGCCTAAAGGCAGGCCGCTATGTCCGCAGTTCCGCTGTCGCTCCAGCCCCGCTTAAAACAGAATTGCGAGGCCGCCAAAGGCGCTGCTACCAGCGCTAGCGCATAAATCAATCGCATAAAAAAAACGGATACTCGAAAAAATATATCGAATATCCGTTCCATTGAAAAGACAAACTAAAACTTATTTTAAAGCTTCAAATATTATGTCTGCAAGGAAAATAAAAGCCAAAATCCAAGTTATAAGCGGGATATCCTTTAACTTTTTCCCAGCAACCTTACAGATAACGTAAGATATAATTCCCCACATAATACCTTTCGCAATGGAATAAGCAAAAGGCATAGTCATAATAGTTATGAATGCAGGAATTCCCTCTGTAGCATCTTCAAAGTGTATACCAACAACAGCCTTCATCATAAGATAGCCAACAAAAATTAAAGCAGGAGCAGTCGCAGAAGCAGGCACCAAGAAAAATAAAGGAGAAAGGAACAAAGAAAGAAGGAACAAAACAGCAGTAACAACGGAAGCAAGACCTGTTCTTGCACCAGCTGCAACTCCAGAGGTAGATTCAACAAATGAAGTTACAGTAGAAGTTCCTACGCAAGCACCAACAACAGTTCCAACAGCATCAGAAAGAAGAGCGCCTTTTGCATTTTTTACATTTCCGTCAGAAGTCAAAAGGTTCGCTTGATTTGCAACCCCAAGTAAAGTTCCTAAAGTATCAAAGAGATCTGTAAAGAAGAAAGTAAAAAAGATTACAAAAAATTTGCCTAGTACAACACCAGAAAAATTTCCAGTAGCACTGTCAAAAAGTATGCCTTTAAAATCAAAAGCAAAAAGATGAGGAGTGTGCGGAGTCGAAAAAGGTCTAAAAGACTCAGGAACAGAAGTTACTCCAAAAGGAATTCCAATCAAGGTTGTCAAAATAATGCTTATAAGTATTGCTCCAGGAACCTTTAATACATAAAGAACTATAGTAAGAACAAGGCCGATAACAGCAACAATAGCAGTTCTATTTTCAAAGGTAAAATTTACAAAACCAATAAAACTTCCAGTGTCAGTTTTACAAAGGCCTGCATTAACCAAACCAATTATACAGATAAAAAGACCAATTCCAACAGAAACGGCTTTTTTAAGACTTTCTGGTATAGATTTTATTATCGCCTCTCGAATACCGCAAAGAGAAAGTAAAATAAATAAAACTCCTTCAAGAAGAACAGCAGTAAGAGCAAGCTGCCAAGAACAGCCCATTCCTAAAACAACGGTATATGTAAAAAAAGCGTTGAGTCCAAGTCCCGGAGCCAAAGCTACAGGAAGATTTGCAACAAATCCCATCATAAGAGTGGCAATCGAAGCCGAAATAGCTGTTGCAGTAAATACAGAACCCCAGTTCATTCCAGAAGCAGAAAGAATATTGGGATTTACCGCAAGAATATAAGCCATCGCAAGAAAAGTAGTGATACCTCCGACAATTTCTCGGCTTACCGAAGACCCTCTTTCCCGAATTTTAAAGAATGTTTCCATTTTTGATATACCTCCATAAAGGAAAACAAATGAGAGAAAATTATATCATTATTTTAAAACAATGAGAATAATTTTTTTATAGATTTAATAACAACTTGAATATATTTGATTGTATTGGATTCAAGAAAAAACTGATTACTTGGTAGAAGTTAAAAAAAATCTTGCATAAACAGCAAGACAACATTACCAGACTTCAATTTACGAGGAAAGATTGTAAAAGGTTCTCTATACCTAGACATATTGGTCACACATTTGGTAACACGATATATTTTTAGGTTTTGTGCAGGTTTTATAGAAAACGCTAATTCTTTGTATTATAAGAAATAAGCGGTAGAAGGGAGTCGAACCCTCGTCATCAGCTTGGAAGGCTGAGATAATGAGCCGTTATATGACTACCGCATAAATTATGTTAAGAATATAGCAAAAAGAAAAAAAACTGTCAATAACAAAGACACAGTTTTTCAAAAAAAAACTATTTTTCAAGCGATTGCAAAGCAAGCTTTGCGACATTCTGCTCCGCAGTTTTTTTGTTTTTCCCATCGCAAGGACCAAAAGTCCTATCATCAAAAACTACACTCACCCAAAAAACTCTATCGTGATCCGGTCCTGTTTTTTTTACAAGTTGATACACTGGGCAAGTTTTAAATCTTTTTTGGGAATATTCCTGCAACAAAGTCTTATAATCCTTTTGTCCCTTATTTTCTTGAACTTTTTTTATCTCAGGAACTATGAAGGAAAGCACAAGTTTTTTTACCGAATCAAACCCCCGATCTAAATAATATGCTCCTATAAGTGCTTCCAAAGCATCTGCCAAAATAGCATCTTTGTTTCGTCCACCACTTAATTCTTCTCCTTTCCCTAAAACCAACATCTTATCGATTCCAATGTTTCTCGCTATGGGTGCAAGGATTTTTTCAGAAACAACGACGCTTTTTGTCTTTGAAAGCTCACCTTCCTGCTGATTTTTCATATCTTCATACAAAAAAGAAGCTGTAACCATCCCAAGTACGCTGTCACCCAAAAATTCAAGCCTTTCATTATTTAAATGCCTTTGACCGTGTTCTTCATTTGAATATGAGCGGTGATGAAAAGCCTGATCCAAAAGAATTAAATCACTAAAATTGATTTTTAGAGCGTTACAAAAAGCAATCAATTGTGATTTTCGTTTTGATTCAAGATAGACTTTTTTTTCAAAGAGCTGCTTAACCTTTAACATATCTTTTTAAAACATCCTGATAAAAAAAATAAACACAGGCTGCATGAACCTGTGTTTTTAACTTGAAAAAAAATATAAGTGATAAAAATCAACTATTTAGATTCTTTTTCTGCTTTGATGAAATTATATGCATCACGAACTGTTTCAAATTCATTAGCCTTTTCATCAGGAATGCTTACGCCAAGTTCTTCTTCGATTGCATAAACAAGCTCATAAGTATCAAGGCTATCAGCGCCGAGATCTCCGCGGAAAGAAGAATCCATCGTAATTTTGCTTTCATCGATTTCCAATTTTTCAGCAATAAGCTTTTGGATTTTGTTGAACAATTCGTCCATTTTTATCTCCTGTTTATTAGGTTAAGTTGAAATTTTCCAAATTTTAGAAAATTCTTCCCTTATAATTTTTCATCCAGATTTACTTAGCTTCTGGTGTAATCACCTGACGTCCACGGTAGAATCCGCATTTTGGGCATACATGATGCTGCAAAACAAGATTGCCGCAATTTGCACACTCAACAAGCTGCGGTGCTACGAGATGCATATTAACACTACGACGTCTGCGTGTACGTGCTTTTGAAGTTTTCGCTCTAGGTACTGCCATTTATATAACCTCACTATAGTTTTGTTAATTGTATAACGGGCTTAATATTATAACAGTACCCGTCTGAATGTCAATTAGGATTATACAAGTATTTGAGATTGTGTCAATATTTTCTTTGACATATTTTTATTTTTTGTCATTTTAAAATTTTATCTGCCATATCTTTTTAAGACCGCTTCGCAAACTATCGGCGGAACCATTCCGCTTATGTCTCCTCCAAACTGTGCAAGTTCTTTTATCGAACTTGACTTGACTATTACATAGCGAGTCTCTGTTGGCATGAATAAAGTTTCTATATTTGAATTTAGATTATGATTCATAAGCGAAAGGTCAAACTCATAAGAAAAGTCACTTGCATTTCTTATTCCTCGTATTAAAACTTTTGCTCCCACATTCTGTGCATATTCTACAATCAATTTATCCCATTTGTGAACTTCTACATTATTGTAAGGTTCAACCAAGGTCTTTAACATCATCATTCTCTCATCTGCCGTAAAAAGATGATTTTTTACTGGATTTTCAGAGACGACAACGTCAATCTTATCAAAAAGCTTACTTGCTCTTTCTATAACATTTAAATGGCCATAAGTTGGAGGATCAAAACTGCCTGGAAAAACTGCAATATTCATTACCATCTCTTTTAGCACGTTTGACGCAAGGGCGCAAGTGATGTATATTCTTGATTATGAAAATTTTTAAATACTTTTTTATATCATTACTCGCATTTCAACTTTTTAGTTTTGGATGTGCTTCAAATCAAAATCTTTCAAAAACTGAAACTCCTAAAACAGCAGAAAATCCAAAGAAAGCAACACCTGCTGCAAAAAAAGCAACTGATGAATATTCTAAATCGGTAGGAAAAGTAACTGTTTCTAAAGATACCTTTGAAGCTGACAAGGCTGAAATTTTAAACATAATAGAAAAATTAAAGCGCGTTATGGCCGATTATGACTACAACGCATGGCTTTTATATGTAAATAATGAGTCAAAAATTTATTGGTCAGACCCAGCAAATCTAAAAAAAGCACAGAGTAAGCTTCCTATAAAAGGACTAAAATTAAAAAATCTACAGGATTATTTTAAATACGTTTTTGTACCTTCGAGATCTGGCAGAGATATAACAACACTGCGCTACGAATCAGAATCTTATGTAAAAGCCGTTCAAATTACTTCGAATGAATCCTTAGATACAGACGAGAAATACACTGTTTACTATTATTTTAATAAAATAAACGGACGCTGGTATCTTCACCTTCCGAAAATCGATGGTTAGTTTTATTGATTTTTAGCAAGTAATAATTTATAATTTTTTAAATATTTTTAATACAAACACCGATGATAAAAGCATCAATCCAAGGGGGATTTTTAATGAAATCTAAAAAATATATCGCATCAATCGCATTTTTTGCAGTATTGTGTGCTCCATTTTTCGCACAATCATCTAAAAACTCTAACGAGTCAAACGTAGAAAGCGAATACTTAAGCAGCGTGGAAGATGTTGTAATCACAGAACTTGCAAATTCGGAAGAAAGAGACAACAAGATTGTCGCTCTACAATACCTTGAAACCGCTGTAAACGAAGGAAGAGCAACTCCAGATATGATGAAAGCACTGGGCGGATTAGCAGGAGAAGGAATTACAACTCAATCAAGGACAAACGGTCGTTTGATGAACAACTTCCCAGACATAAGAGCGAAAGCTTGCGATATATTGGCAAATGTAAAAACAGAAGAATCGAAAGATACTTTGGTTAAAATCGCACTTGCAGACAACGAACCTATGGTTATCACTGCGGCAATTCGCTCTTTGGGAGAAATCGGAATAAACAACAATGACGAAGTTTCTGAAACAATCGCTTGGGCTCAAAAAAAGAATGCTGTATTAAATCCGACATCTTCACTGGCTTTGGAAGTTTTAATCGCTTATGAAAAAATTGCTGATAAAGTAGAAAACAAAGGTCCAATGATTCAGGCGGTAGGTCAAATTGCAGCAAACTATCGCTATGTAACACCTGTTCGTACAAGGGCTTTGGAATTACTAAAAAAACTTCAGGGTTCTGGTTCTTCAGCAAAAAATAATTCAAATGCAAAATAATAATCGATTATGATTATATAAAAGGAAAGGCATTTCTATGTTTTAAAAAGAAATGCCTTTTTTATTTTGAGGGATACGAGATTCGAACACGCAACTTTCGGCTCCGGAGGCCGACGCTCTATCCAATTAAGCTAATCCCCCTTCACAGAAAAATATAAATATTAAAAAAAATTGTCAATCTCGCTTTTCTAAATTTACAATTATAAAAGCAAGATGATTTTTACAGGAGTCTAAAATGGAACCCATAATTCTAGCTTCATCTTCTCCAAGAAGACAGGAAATTTTAAAACTTTTGAACATTCCGTTTAGAGTAGTATTGCCAACTTTTAAAGAAGAATATCCGCTAGATATGCAAATAGAATCTATTCCAGAATTTTTGGCAACGAGAAAAGTCGATTCAGTAGCTAGAAGTGCTCCTCAAGGAACAGAATACCCTTGGATTTTAGGTGCAGATACGATAATAGTCCACGAAAATAAAATTTTAGGAAAACCAAAAGACCAACAGGAAGCCGCAAATTACATTGAAAGCCTACAGGGAAAAACTCACAAAGTTATAACAGGGCTTGCCCTTTTTAATAGCGAACTTCACTATGTCTCCAACAGAACTGCAATAACAGAAGTTACATTTAATGAAATGGCTAGCGAAGAAATCGACTGGTATATTGAAACTGGAGAATGGCATGGAGTTGCTGGTGGTTATAGGATACAAGGAATTGCAAGTTGTTTTATAAAAAAAATAGAAGGAACAAACAGTGCTGTTATGGGATTGCCAATTTTTGAACTTTATGATATGCTGCGCGAACAAAATTATTCTATTTTGGAGTAGTCTTGTCGGGACTTGTGGCAGACCGTAGGTTTTTAGACATAAGCTCGTAAATATTCCGGACGCATATTTTATGCGCCTCGAGAAACAGAGTTCGGTGGAAAACATTTTAATAATAAAAAAGATGTTTTTCCGGTGAAGGAGACACTTTATGGCAGTTGTAACCATGAAGAGTTTGCTTGAATCTGGCGTACATTTTGGTCACCAGGTAAAGCGTTGGGATCCACGTATGAAGAAGTATATCTTCGCAGAACGCAATGGTATCCATATCATCGATTTGCAAAAAACAATCGGTGCAATCAAAGACAGTTACGAAGCAATTCGTAAGGTAGTAGCCTCTGGAAAGTCAGTTCTTTTTGTTGGTACAAAAAAACAGGCTCAGCAGGCAGTTCAAAAAGAAGCAGAACGCTGCGGAATGTTCTATATCAATAACCGTTGGCTTGGCGGAATGCTTACAAACTTTTCTACAATCAAAAAATCGCTCCAGCGTCTCAAGAAAATTGAAAAGATGGAAATCGACGGAACATTCGATAATCTCACAAAGAAAGAAGTTGCAAATCTCCTTAAAGAAAAAGAAAAGTTGACAAAAAATCTTGGCGGTATCAAAGAGATGAAAGAACTTCCAGGTGCACTTTTTATCATCGACACACATAAAGAACAGATTGCAGTTGCAGAAGCACACCGCATGGGAATTCCTATCGTTGCAGTTGTAGATACAAACTGTAACCCAGAAGGAATCGATTACCCAATTCCAGGAAATGACGATGCAATCAGAGCAATTACTCTCTTCACTTCTATTATTGCAAACGCTGTTGTTGAAGCTAATAACGAAGAAGGTCTTAAAATCATCGAAACTTTGACTGACGACGAAGAAATCATGACAGATGCTTCTACAAAAAAAGACGATGAAGAAATTGATGACTACAGCAATTACACTCCTACAGAACCAAAGGAAGAAGAAGCTGAAGACGACAGCGATGATGAAGATCTCGCTGAAAAATTCGACAAATAATTGATGGAGACAAAAATGGCATTTACTGCTGCTGATGTAAAAACTTTGCGCGAATCAACCGGTGCTGGGATGCTCGACTGTAAAAAAGCACTTCAGGATGCAAATGGTGATATCGCCGAAGCAGAAAAAATATTGAAAGAAAAAGGTCTTGCTGCAATGGCAAAACGTACAGACCGCGCTGCTGGCGAAGGTCGTATCGTTATAAAACAGGAAGGAAACAAAGTTGCAATGGTTGAAGTTGTTTGCGAAACAGACTTCGTTGCTAACAATCCAGACTTTATTCAGATTGCAGAAAACGCTGTAGAAATTACGCTTAAAAACGGAAATGATGAAGTTAACGATGCGCACAAAGCGGCTATTGAACCTGCTCTTGTTAAATTCCGCGAAAATATTTCTGTTCGCCGTGCTGCTTGTTTAACAATTCCTGAAAATGCCAGCGTTGGAACTTATGTTCACTCTGACAACAAAACAGGTGCAATCGTAATAGTTGAAGGTTCAACTGCTGATGAAGTAAAAACATTTGCAAAAGATTGTTGTCTTCACCTTGCAGCATTTACTCCTTCTTACATTACAAAAGCCGATGTTCCACAGTCTTATATCGATGAGCAAAAAGAAATCTTTGCTGCACAGATGAACGCTGACGAAAAGATGGCAAGCAAACCTCAGAATGTAAAAGACGGAATTCTTCAAGGCAAAATCAACAAACTTGTTGCAGAAAGTTGCTTTGTTGAACAGGCATTTGTAAAAGATGACAAAGTATCTGTAGAAAAGAAACTTGAAGAAGTTGGAAAATCTGTAGGTGCAAAATTGTCATTTGGAAAGATTGTTCTTTTCGTTTTAGGTAAATAATTACCAGATTTAAAAGCGGTTTTGAATTTTCAAGCCGCTTTTGATTTTTATTTTAGTAAATTAAAACTTTGCGAAAAAAGAGAGGATAATTTTATGGCATTCGATGCAAAAGCAAAAATGGAAAAGACCCTTGAAGGTATAAAAAACGAAATGAACACTATCAGAACTGGTCGCGCCTCAGCCTCTATGTTTGATAAAGTAAGGGTAGATTATTACGGACAAAAATCTCCTTTAAATCAGGTTGCACAGGTTTCAATTCCAGAAGCTCGCACTGTTGTAATCTCTCCTTTTGACAAATCGCTTATTTCTGATATTGAAAAAGCAATCTTAGTTGCAGATTTAGGCTTGAATCCTTCAAATGACGGAAAAGTAATCCGCATTTCGATTCCTGCTTTGACTTCAGAACGCCGCAAAGAACTTGTAAAGCAATCAAAATCAATCGCAGAAAATTACAAGACAACTATTCGCAATATCCGCCGCGACGGAAACGAAGATTTAAAAAAACAGCAAAAATCAGGTGAGATAACAGAAGATCAGTTAAAAAAGGAAACCGATGAACTTCAAAAACTCACCGACAAATATATAGCAGAAATTCAATCTGTTTGCGATGCAAAAGAAAAAGAAATACTCGCATAATAATTTTAAATGAAGATTGAAGAGATAAAGGCGAACGTTCTTCCAACTCATATTGCTCTAATCATGGATGGAAACGGTCGCTGGGCTAAAAACAAAGGGCTGCCTCGCACTGCAGGACACAAAGAAGGTCTTTCGTCTGCAAAAAAAATTGTCGCGGCAGCAGCAAAACTGGGAATAAAATACGTAACTTTATATACCTTTTCAACTGAAAACTGGAAGCGCGCTCAAGAAGAAGTTGGTTACCTTATGACGCTGATAAAAGGTCATCTTCGAGCAGAATTTCAATTTTATAAAAATAACGGAATAAAAATTGAACACATTGGAGATTTATCTGGACTTCCAAAAGATGTTCAAGCAGAAATAATAAAAGCAAAAGAAGAAACAAAAGATTTTACAGGTACAACCTGCATCCTTGCAATAAATTATGGAAGCAGAGATGAAATCGTGCGTGCCGTAAAAAAATTGATTGAAAATAAGCAGGTTTCGTCTCTGATAACAGAACAGGAACTTTCCAACCAGCTTGATTTGCCTTTTGTTCCAGATGTTGACCTTATGATACGAACTGGTGGCGAGCAACGCTTGAGCAATTTCCTGCTGTGGCAGTGTGCATACGCTGAGTTTATCTTTACAGATACTCTTTGGCCAGATTATACTGAAGATGAATTTTTCGACAACATAATAGAATTTCAAAAAAGAAATAGGAGATTTGGTTCTGTTTTAGAAACTAAATAACAGGGGATAATATTATGAACAGTAAAGTCATCTCGCGACTTTGTATATTTTTTATTGGCATTCCAGTTATAATCGCACTGATAATGCTCAATCAATTCAATCATCTTGCGTTGCATGCGGTAATAACAATGGCGGCAATTTTGGCTTCGTCGGAATTTTATCATATTTTGAGTCATAATTTTAAACTTCAAAAAAAATATATCATAATCCCCCTCACCTGCTTTATTCACCTTGTGATGTTTGCACGCGCAATCTTCGTTTTTGATTTTTCGTTCGTTTATTTTTCGTACATAGCCTCTCTTTTGCTTTGCCTTATGATTGAAGTTATCTTTAGCAAAACTTTTGAAGATTCTAACCATCGCATAGCTTCATCTTTTTTGATTTTAACTTACATCGGTCTACTTTTTACTTTTCTTTCGAGAATGACATTTTTTGAACATTCAAGACAGATTTTAATAACTTTTTTTACAATGGTTTTTTTCTGCGACTCGCTTGCGTGGTTTTTTGGAGTTCTTTTTGGAAAAAACAACAAGGGTTTTATAAAAGCAAGCCCGAACAAAAGCATTGCAGGATTTTGTGGCGGAATTTTCGGTTCAATTTTAAGTGGAGTTTTATGTTACCATCTTTGGAGCGATATTTTTACAGGCTCAATAGTAAAAATCATTTTGCTTGGAGTTTTGATTTCTTTAACTTCGATAATTGGCGATTTGGTTGAATCTGTATTCAAGCGTTCGTCTCAATGCAAGGATTCTGGTTCGATAATTCCAGGTCGAGGAGGAATTTTAGACTCCATCGACAGCATAATCTTTTCTGCTCCGGTCTTTTATTTTGCAATAACGCACATATATAAAAATCTATAAAAATGAGCAACGAAAAATTTAAAAAAAGAATTTTAGTTTTAGGCTGCACAGGTTCAATAGGTTCAAGCACGCTCGACATAATAAAAAATCAGCCTGAAAAATTTCTCTGCTGTGGTCTTAGTGCAAATTCCAATTCAAAAAAATTAGACGAACTTTCATTACTGTTCAACTGCCCTTCAACTTTGACAAGCAAAGACGGCTATGATGGAATAAAAAAACTTTTAGACGAAACAAAGCCAGACATAGTCGTAAACGGAATTTCTGGAAGTGCGGGGCTTACTTCCACAATTTTAACTTTAGAACGCGGAATAAATCTTGCCCTTGCAAACAAAGAATCTGTGGTAATGGCAGGACCTTTGATTTTTGACCTTGCAAAAAAAAATTCCTGCAAAATTCTTCCTGTAGATAGTGAACACTCTGCAATATTCACTCTTTTAGAGCAATGTAAACTAGAAAATGTTGAAAAATTAATAATAACTGCAAGTGGCGGTCCTTTTAGAACCTGGAAATCCGAAAAAATTGCAGAAGCAACTCTAAAAGATGCGTTAAAACATCCAACCTGGAACATGGGAACAAAGATAACTGTTGATTCTGCAACTCTTGGAAATAAAGGCCTGGAAGTTATAGAAGCAAAAAGGCTTTTTTCTTTTTCCACAGATGATATTCAAGTTGTTGTACATCCAGAAAGCATAGTACATTCGCTGGTACGCACAAAAGACGGAATCGTATATGCGCAAATGAGCGAACCTGATATGAAGCATCCTATAATCCAAGCATTGAATTGGCCAAAAGTCGAAAATAATTTTATGAAGCCCTTTGACCTTACTGATACAAAAGATGGAAAGAGAACTTTGACCTTTGAAAAACCAAGAACAAATGATTTTCCACTTTTAGATTTAGCGTTTCAAGCGGCAAAAAAGGATAATTGCCACCCTATCGCATTTAACGCCGCAAACGAAATTGCAGCGTGGGCTTTTATCGACGAAAAAATTAAATTTTCTGAAATTGCAGAAACCGTTGAACATGTTATGTCCAAAGAAAATTTGTGGAACAAAGTTGTTAGAGATTTAAAAGATATTTTTGAAGCCGATGAACTTGCCCGAAAATTTGCAAAAGAGTTTTTAAAGGTATGATTTTAAAAATAATATACGGTCTTTTTATACTTGGCGTGATTGTTTTTATTCACGAAATGGGACATTTTATTGCAGCAATTATAAGTGGAGTAAAAGTCGAAGCGTTTTCCATAGGAATGGGACCTGTTTTGTTGCATAAGAAAATTAGAGGCGTCGACTGGAGAATTTCACTTTTTCCTGTTGGCGGCTATTGCTCTATGAAAGGTGAAAATTTTGCAGAGTCCGAAAAAAACGTGATGGAATTTTCAAGCGAAAAAGATTCGCTATATGGGGTTTCGCCTTTAAAACGCGCTTTTATCGCTTTTGCGGGTCCCTTTTCAAATCTGATTCTCACTTTTTTTTCATTTTTTTTAATCGCTTTGATAGGCTTTAGTTATTGGTCTGCTTCTAACAAAATCATCCTTGCAAACGAAGTTTATCCACAAATATCATCTCCTGCTGCAAATGCTGGAATAAAAACTGGCGATATAATAATGCAGATAAATGGGAAAAAAATAGAAGACTTTTCAGAATTATATTCTTTTGTTTCCTTGCATCCAGATGAAGACCTCAAAATAAAAGTTTTGAGAGAAGGCAAAGAAATGACTTTTTATGTGCATTCAGATTTGGATAAAAATACTGGCTCTGGAAAAATTGGAGTTGTAAGCGATTCGGGCACAACTATAAAACGCCAGGCAAAAACTTACGGATTTTTTGGAAGCCTTGTTCAAGCAGGAAAGGAAACCGTTTCGATTTTTAACGCTTCTATAAAAGGAATTGCAACCCTTTTTAAAGGAGTAAATGTTACAAAAGCTGTGAGCGGACCTGCTTCCATAACAACAATGTTGGGAGACACAGTTCAATCGGCATTTTCCAGTGATTTAAAAACAGGGCTTTCTTCGGTATTGAATTTTATAGCTCTCATAAGCATTTCGCTTTTTATAATGAATCTACTGCCAATCCCAATTTTAGACGGTGGACTTATATTAGTTTCAATAATAGAAATGATTTTTCGCACGCGTATTTCTGTAAAAATACGCAATCGTGTACAATATATAGGTTTAGTTTTCATCGCTTTTTTCTTTATAATTGCGATGATAGGTGATTTTAACTATTTTGTGAGGCTTTTTCATGAAAAATAAATTTATCGTTTTTTTAGCGTTTGTTTTTTTAGGCAGTTTTTCTTTTGCACAATCACATCTTTCGACACAGGCTCATCAAGGGGCAGTTTCTGAATTAGCAGTTCTTGAAGGTGCGACTTCAGAAGAGAACACAGTTTTTAGCGTCGGCAAAGATGGTTTTATAATAAAGTGGACAGAAGATGGCTTAGGCGAACACTATCAGGTGAGCGATGTGGAAATAAAAATGATTGCTCGAAGCCCAAACAAAAGCGATGTTGCAATATACGAAACCGATGGCGCTTCTTTTAATATGGTAAGCGTTTGGAATTTCAACACGCTTTCAAGAAAATGCGCCTTTACTTTTAATTCACCTGTAACTTCACTGTCCTACTCTGCAAAAGGAACTTTTGTTTTGTGCGGAACGGCAAGCGACAAGGGAACATATTTTTTAAACACCTCTAACAATACTATAACTTCAAAAAAATTAAAGGAATCAACTGGTGCGGTAAATCTACTTGTTACAAGCGAAAGCGAAAACACACTTGCTTCGTATTCGCCGACAGGCTCGCTTTGTTACTACAATTTAAAAACAGGAGAACAAAAAGCAAAATTTTACACAGAATCTTTTTTGAGCCAGCCAGTTATGTTCAACAACAATGTTTTTCTGGCAGGTTACAAAGACGGTTTTATATACATAATTCAGGCAACAAATGGAAAAACAGTTGCAAAAGAAAAAATTGCTGGCAAGAAACCTGTAATCTTTTCTTCAAATAAAAATCAAAATCTCTATTACATAACAAACGAAAACCGTCAATTTAAACTCTATATGATTCAAAATGACAGGAACAAAAATGTAATATCGCCCGAACTGATAAGAACTTTTACAGGAATAAAGCAGGGAGAAGAATTGATTTCTGCTGTAAAAAACGGAGAAAACATATTTGCAGGGACAAACCTTGGAAATATCTACAAATTTGACAGCAATGTCGCAGAAAGAGTCGATGTACTTCAACCACTAAGCGATAAGATGTACGATTACATATACGACATCGCGTCTTATAATGACAGTTTTTATTTTTTAACGCCTAATGCGATTTTTCTTTCTTCTTATGATAACGGAATTGTAGATAAAAAAGGTTTAAATCCTAACCACACGAACATACTTCCTTATGGTCAAAATGTAATTTTGTGGACAAAGGATTCAAGAAAAACTGTTCAACTTTTGGATTTTTCGACGGGTAATGTTTCTGATATTTTTACACCAGAAGCAAATATAAAATCTTTAAAAATTTATGGTCAAAATCTGCTTGCAATAGAAGGAAGCTCTTCGGTAAATATGTATTCGATTTCTTCGCTGAAAAAAGAAAATCTCTACAATGGAACAGGAATTCAAGATGCACTTTTATACAGCGAAACGGATTTGTACATTGCAAAAACGAGTGCGACAACTCCGCAAGTTCCGCTCTTATATGTAAATACGCGCACAAAAGAAACTGTTCCTCTAAATGTACGTGGGAATGTCGCTTATTCGTTAGTTTATAATCAAGATATGCAAAGCGGTGAAAAATCAGAAATTTACGGAATTTTGATTTCTTCAAATGCACAAAACCGAGCTATCACTTCTCTTTTTTCGTTTAATCCTTCGACAAATAGTTTTAGAACTCTCGTAAACGAAAATTCAGAAGATGCAAACGCAATCTGCTATCTTTCTTTCCCTGTTTTATATACGAATATGGGAAAATCGAGAATCCGTTCCTACAATTTAGTTGCAAGAAGAAATTTTGAATACAAAAGAAGCGCTTCTCTTCCTTTAAAAATCGCGAAGAATGAGACAAGGCTTGTAATTTTAAACCGCGATGGTTCTATAAGTTGGTACAATCCAGACATGAACAATGTTCTCGCAGACTGGTACCTGACCACAGACGGTCAATGGTTTGAATTTTAAAGGCGTTTAACTTTATATGCCACAGCCACGGAACAGAGCTTCTCTGTAGACCTGCTCATATTCGTGGCAGCTTACTTGCCATGAAAAGTCTTGCTTCATAGCACGCAAGCGCATCTTTTTGATGTGGTCTTTTTTGTTGTAATAAGCATAAACCGCCCAACCTACAGTGTCGTAAATTGCACTTGGCGTTAAATGGTCAAACATAAAGCCTGTTCCGTCGCCAGTTTTCTCGTCATAATTTTGAACGGTATCGTTAAGTCCGCCAGTTCGATGAACGATTGGAAGGGTTCCGTAGATTTGTGAATAAAGCTGATTGAGACCGCATGGCTCATAACGGCTAGGCATCAAGAAAAAGTCTGAGCCTGCTTCTATCAAATGGCTCAATTCTTCGTTATAACCAATCTTTGCTTTGAAATTTGGAAGTTTTTCCTGAAGTGCTAAAATTTCGTCTTCTGCCCATCGCTCTCCAGTTCCCAAAAGTACAATCTGCACATCCATAGTTTTGCATATATCCCAAAGACAGCCAAAATTTGGTGCAATCAATTCCGCAATTCCTTTTTGGCTGACCAGACGCCCTATCATACCGATTATTGGCACATCTTTTTGAGGAAGTGAAAAATATTTTTGAAGTTCTTTTTTACAGAGTTCTTTTCCACTTAAATCTTTTGCAGAAAAACGATGAGGAATGAGTTTGTCTTTGGAAGGAGACCAAATTTCAGTATCAACTCCGTTTACAATCCCACGAACAACATCCGACCTCACTCGCAAAAGTCCATCAAGCCCAAAACCGCCTTCGCTAGTTTGAATCTCCTTTGAATAAGTCGGACTTACAGTTGTAACCATATCTGCACAAGAAATTCCTGCCTGCAAGAGATTTATATTTCCTTCTTTTTCAAAACCGGCCCCATAGTATAAATTCCAATCCAATGCCAAATCAGGAAATTTATCTTTTCCATAAACCCCTTGGTAGCCCATATTGTGAATCGTAAAAACAGAAGCTGTATTTCTGAAAGGATGTTGAAATCGGCACACGTGTTTTATTAAAACATTTGCAAGGGCTGCAGACCAATCGTGTGCATGAACAATATCTGGAAACCAACCAAGTTTGTTACAAACCTGCAAGGCTCCATGACACAAGAGACTGAATCTATACGTATTGTCGTGAAAATCAGTTTCGTGTTTGGTTCCATAAATTCCATCGCGACCAAAACAATTTTCATGGTCAAGAAAACAAACTTCGACTTTGTCAAATCCTGGAAGAGTTGCCGTATAAACTGCTGTCCATTCGTGCCCAGTTCCCACAGGCACACCCAAAGGACCTTCCATTTTTTTTAGATTGCGTCTGTCTATCTTGTAGTAGCGAGGTAGCACAATTTTCACTTCATGTCCCAAAAGGCTCAAATTTCCAGCCAGGGCAGAAACCACATCTGCAAGCCCACCTGTCTTTGCAAAAGGAGTCGCTTCCGCACTTACCATTAAAATTTTCATACAAAAACCTCGCCTAAAATCAATTTATTTTGCAGCATTTATAAATGCTTCTCTTGAATTTACAATCGTTTTTTCACTTACACAATAAGCAAGTCGAAAAAAACCTTTTTTGCCAAAACCAATTCCTGGTGCACTCAAGATAAAAAATTTTTTCAGATGCTCGCAAAAAGATCCATCATCGCCCTTCCAAAAGTCAGGAACTTTTACAAAAAGATAAAAAGCGCCATCCGGTCTAAAATATTCAAAACCTGCCTCATCCAAAATCGCCATCAGTAAATCTCGCCTTTTTTTATAAGACGAATAGTCAACTTTTGCATTCCAAGTTTTTGAAATCACTCTCTGAAAAAAAGCAGGCGCATTTACAAAGCCCAAAGTTCTAAGGCAAAAAGTAAAAGCGTTTACAACTTCGTCCGCTTCATCGCAATTTGGATTAACAGCCATATAACCGATTCTCTCTCCTGGAATAGACAAATCCTTTGCGAAACTTGAAATTACGATTGAATAATTATATTTGTCGAAAACTGTTGGAATTGTTACGCCATCGTAAACGATTGCCCTGTACGGTTCATCAAAGATGAGATAAGGCTTTCGTTCTGAGTTTTTTGAATATTCATCTAAAATAAAAACCAAATCTTCGATTTCTTTTTGTGAATAGACTTTTCCAGTCGGATTATTGGGAGTGTTTATTAAAATTGCAGCGGTTTTTGGCGAAAGTGCATCTTTTATCGCTTGTATTTCGAGCGAAAAATCATCTTTTGAGGGAACTTCTACAAGTTTTCCGTTGTAATTTCCAACATAATTTCTGTATTCGCTAAAAAAAGGTGAAGGCACAATCACTTCATCGCCTTCATTTAGCAAAGTTTTAAAGATGCAATTCAGCGCACTGGCAGCACCACAGGAGATAACAACATTTTTTGATTCAACTTGAAAATTTTGCTCTAACGAAACCTTTTCTGCAATCGCTTTTCTTGTTTCAGGAAACCCCGCATTGCTCATATAGCCGTGGCAACCGTGAAAATCGTTTTGGGCTTGCTTTATTATTTCTTCTTTTAATTGTGGTGGAGGCTCTAAATCTGGGTTTCCAAGTGAAAAATCAAAAACCTTGTCTTGCCCGTACAACTTTTTGAGGCGGATTCCCTCTTCAAACATCTGTCTTATTACAGAAGATGTTTTTGAATGGATGGTCGCTTTTATTTTTTGAGATATCATGGAAACGGATTATATCACAAACTAGACGATTTGTAACTTATTGAGGAGTAAGAAGTTTTAATGTATATTTATGAGCGATATGAAAAAGACAATTTTACTTGCATTTACCTTATTGCAGACAGTTTTTGCACTGAGTTCTCTGCCATTTAACTCGCGATTAACTTCAGAAGAAAGAAGAAAACTTGAAGCTGGCGAAGTGTTGATAAGAAACATAGATTCCATGAAAGAAATCTGTATTGAAGAAAATGACTCAACTTCAAAAATAATACGAACGATGAAAAAGCTTGACCCTGCATTTGTTGCAGAGGTCATTCAAGTTCGTCCATACAAAGGTAACGAAGATTTAAAAGAAAAGATAAATTCTACACTCGAAAATATTTCCGATTACGTGGGAATTCCATATTTTTCTGAGCGCCAGCAAAAATGGTACGAACTTTATTCTTCCGCGGAAATAACAAACGACAAAACAGAAGGAAATTTGCGCACTATTGACTGCATATTGGAAATGTCGTTGTTTGGGAAATTTAATTCTATGATACAAATCGAAGAAAATGAAAAATACTATTATTACGAATTAAAAAATTTGGACAAACTCGTCTATCACGAAAAATTTACCGCTGTAAAACCTCAAAAAATGTATTCATGCATAACTCTTTTTAGAGATGGCGATAATTGGGTTTTGTACGCGATTGGTGGAGTCGACTGCCCGAAAATTTGGTTTTTAAAAGACAGAATCGAAACCTCATTTATGAACAGAATTAAAACGTTCTGCAATTTTATATTCTCAAAAATTTAAAATCTAAGATGGAAAAATTTACCGTAGTTGCAGAAAAGATGGTTGCAGGCGGATATTGCCTTGCAAAACTGAACGGCAAAAATGTCTTTGTAATGTTTACAATTCCTGGCGAAAAAATAGAAATTGAAATTACAAAAGATTTTAAAGATTATTCCATCGCAAAGCTCATAAAAGTCCTTGAACCTTCCTCTCACCGCGTCTTGCCATTCTGTAGCTTTTACGGAAGTTGCGGCGGTTGCAATATGCAACACATCGAAATTGGCTACCAACGAAAGTTGAGAGCAGATTTATTAAAAGATTGTTTTGAGCGAGAAGGAATAAAAATTCCGGAGATTAAGAGCATTTTTGGCGAAGAAAAAAATTATCGCTCAAGAATACAACTTACGGACGGTGGCTTAAACGAAAGAGCAAGCAACAAGGTTTTGCCAGTGGATTTTTGTCCGATTGCAACAAGACAGATAAATGATTACCTGAATAAAACGCCTCAAGAGCAACGACCAAGCGGACGAGTTCATTTTTTTGGTGATGACAGGGTAATTTCCAAAACAGAAAGTGGATTTGAAAAACTTGTGATAGCCGACGAAACAAAAATCGATTTTTGGCAGCAAAAGCAACTGGGGAAATCAAAAAAATCAGCAAAAAACAAAGTTGTAAAGAGATTTGCCGGCACCTTAGCAAATTCAAAAAATTCCTGCACTGTCGAAATTGCAAGGAAAAGGATAGAATTTGACGTTAAAGGATTTTTTCAATCCAACATGGAAATTCTTGAAAAAACCACAAAGATTTTAACCAAAAACTTAGGTGGAAATTCAGTTTTAGATTTTTATTCTGGATGTGGAACTTTTTCAGTATTTTTAGCAGATTTATTCAAAAAAACAGTCCTCGTGGAACACAACAGAGATGCCTTAATTTATGCAGAAGCAAACTTGCTTGGGAAACCTCACGAAACGTACGGTTTAAGCGGAAAGAACTGGATTCTATCAAATGCGAAATCCGTTTTGCAACGCGATGGAGCCTTTGATGCAGTAGTAATCGATCCGCCACGAAGCGGAATGGAAAAAGAAGTCTGCCAATGGCTTTGCAAAAACAAAACTGCCCAGATACGAAGCGTTTCCTGCGATCCTTCGACCCATGCAAGAGATTGTGCTCATCTGATAAAATCAGGATATAAGCTTACTCAACTTTACCTTTTAGATTTTTATCCTCAAACAGCGCATATCGAAAGCCTTGCTTTTTTTGAATATGTTTAAAAAGGATTTTTGTGAACCAAAATAAAATATTTCTTTTAGCATTTTTTTCTCTATCGTTTTTTTTAGAAACAGCTTCAATTTTTTGCCAAAATTCAACCGCTGCTCCAATACGAACTTCCAATCTTTCAAAAGAAAAACCATCATGGCAAGCAGTAATTGGAGGAGAGGCAGTTGCTCCGGTCGCAGAAACATCCTACGGATTTGCGGTTGTAAGCGACGGCAGGCTTGTAAGCACCTGCACTTCAAAAGGAAATGTGATTTTGCAGAAGGGTGTAAAAGGAAAACCCTCCCCGTATTTTTCGTCTTGGGGCGATTTTCTCTATGCTGTTACAGAAAAAACGAACATAAATTTGATAAACCCAAGTGGACTTACAGTCTGGGCAAAAGATTGCGGTTTTGAAGTTAAAGCTTCGCCAAAACCCGGTCTTGACGGAAGAGTTTTTGTTCAAGGGGAAAACCAAATTTCGTGCTACGGATTAAAAGGAGTTCGCAAATGGAATATCCGATTGGAAAAGCCGACAAATCTTCCTTTTCAGTTTTTAAATGATAAAAGCCTTTTAGTTTTTTATTCAAATCCACAAAACTTAAAAACCGAAGCAGTGCGCATAAGCCCCTTTGGCTCTGTTTTAGAAAAAATAACTTTTGCAGGACAAGTTGCAGCGTGTCAAAGTTTTGATGATGGCGTTTTGCTCGCGTTCTCGGATGGTTCTTTTGGGCTTTGCTCTGTCGAAAACAAAACAGCAGTTTCAAAATGGGTAAAAAAACGAGATTCAAATTTAAAAATAAAGGCGATAATAACTTCATCCACCCACTCCGCACTTTTGTATAACTCAGGAAACGAATTAAAGGTTTTAATCATAAAAAATGAGGACGGAAATCTTTACAAGGAATTTTCTGTCGGTAATATAAATCTTGATGAATGCACTTTTTTGAAAAAAACAGAGCAGGGCTTTTTTGTCAGCGATAAACAAACCGCTCTTGAATTTTCGTTAGACGGAATAATCTTTTGGCAGGCAAAACTTCCCAATCCTTCAACATGGAATTACATAACCTACACGGCTTCAAACACCATTCTTTTGTGCATGAAAAACTGGGTTATAAATGCCTTTGTTATGTCACAAAATCTAAAAACAAAATCGAGCACTCAATATCAAAAAAAGCAATCGTACGATTTTGCTCTCGATGCAACTATAAATTACGAAACCCTCTCCCTTTTTAATACAGATAAAAAGACATTTGAAGACATCAAACAAAAACTGCTTCAAGGCGATTATGCAGAAGAAGAAAGAAAATTCACGAATCAAATAAAAGAACAACTTTTCCTTTATATTCAAGAAACAAATAATTCTTCAAAAAGGCGAGATTTTATCCCCTTCTATGCGACAAATCCTCTTTACACGCAGGCAGTCCTTGAATGCGTTGCACCAAGCCAGACAGAAAATTTTACGCAGGAAATAGCGACCTTAATCAAAACCGAAAAAAATCCTTTAATGCTCACTATTTTACTAAAAACTGCTGGAGAGATTGGCTACGACAGCGAAGGAATTCTTTTAAAATCGTTTGAAGAAGTGAGCAAAAATATAGTTTTCAAAAAAAATACAAAACTCTTAAAACTCCTGTGCGATTCAACATACGACATAGTTTTTTTTATGGGACGCCCAGCGTTATACAGACAAGGAAAGCAAATACTTTCAAACCTCATGTACATTCAATACGACAAGGAAATACGAGATTATGCAAGACAGACACTTTCTAAAATCATACAACTTGAACTGTAAATTCTGCAAAATCTTATTCAGCGTGATATAATCTATACGGTTTTTTACTGGAGGAATCAATGAAAATAAACAAAATATTTTTATCTTTTAGCCTGCTAATCTTTTTTGCAACAGCAGTGCAAGCGATTGAGGTTGCAGAGCGAGAATTAGAAACTGTTACGCAGGATGCTGTCGTGTTTGAAAATTACACAGGTCCTCATTCTGTTATAAATACGATAGAAGAGATAAACAAAATCGGTTCTTCAATCGCAGAGCAAATTTCAAGGAATATAGAATCGTCTGCAACGGCAGGTTCATCCGAAAAATATCAGATAATCCACGCAATCGACCCAAATGAAAAAGACAAGCTGGACGCCGATATTTTTATAATTGGCTCTACTGCAACCGTTGACCACATAAAAAATGTAAGGCGAATAATTTCATCATATCTTTCCAGCACATACGGATATTCAAAAGCAGACGCTGATACAGTTGCAACCTTTGTAACTGTGTACAATGCTGTTTATCGTGGCAAACTCGATTATTTTTCATCAAAATACAAAAAAGTTGTAACAGATAAATTGACCGCGGATAAGGCTGGAATCGCTTTGAGTTATAGGGAATGGCCAGGAAAAACTCAGATTTTAATTCCCTTAAACGATGTGCGTGGCGGTTTGAGTTCTGTTGACACTTCTGTTATTTCTGACAAACAGGTCGTAAAATCCATGCAGGAAGAAAATGACAAGGGTGTAGATTCAAGAAAACAGATGGTCGATATAAAAGAGCGCGAGGCGGAAACGGCACAGGAAAAAGCGACTCAAGCACAGAAAAAAGCGACCGAAGAAACTGCTAAGTTAAAAGAGGAACAGGCAAAAACTGTTCAGGCAACTAAAGAAGCGGAACAAGCGAAAAAGGATGCCGAACAAGCAAAGATAGCCGCACAAGAAAATCCAAAAGATAAAGAAGCTCAAAAAGTTGCTGAAGAAAAACAGGCTGTAGCCGAAGAAAAGCAAGCCGAAGCACAAGAGCAGGCACAAAAAACTCAGGAGCAGGCACAAAAAACTCAAGAAGCAAAAGAAGAAGCATCTAAAGCACAGGATATTGCAGATACAAAGAGAAGCGAAGCTCAAAGCGAAAGAACATCAATAGCACAAGACCAGCAGCAGATAATAAAAGAGCAGACAGCAAATCAAAATGCTCCAACTGTTTACGGCTTGCGTTCTATCGATGAGCTTGGAGTGATGAGTTCCTTAGTAAAAATGAATGCTCAAACTGGAAATGTAATAAAAGAATCTCCAGTAACCGTTATAAGAAGCAGAACGATATACGACACTGGCGAAAACTATGCCGCTATAGCAGGAACAAATCTTGGAAACGGTGCAGTAAAACTCGTTCTTTTAGATAAAGAAAACATGGAAATAACAAAAGAAAGCGATGAAACACTTTCTGAAACTTCGGTTTTGACAGAAAATTCTGGATTTTTGTACTGTATAATAAAAGATGGAAAGGATTATTTTTTAGGAAAGTTTACAAAAGACTTGGAAATTGCACTCAAATCTCCAGAAAAAGTTAAACCTGCAACTCCAATAACGGTAACTTCAAACGGAATTCTTGTAACAGCAATAACAGGACGTCCAATTATTTTGAGCACAAAAGACTTAAGTCGAGTAGTAGATAAAACTGAAATTTCAAACGCAAAGTAAAACGATGAAGGAAAGTTGTTCAATCCGTACAAGATTGCAACTTTTCTGCCTTTTATTGTGAAGCAAGTCTTAGACTTGAATCAAAAGAAAAAAATAAAATAAGACCACCTGTTCATCAGGTGGTTTTAATTTTCTACCCAAGAAGAGATTTTATAACTTTGAAGTGTTTCAGAATATATTTAAGTCTTATATTAACTCTAGTATTTTTTTATCGTTCTACATTAACTTCACAGGTAGAGATTTTTTTTAATGACTCTATTTTTTCTAAAATGGAGCGAATTTCATCGGAAACATATTTCTTTTCAAGGTTGTTAGATTCACAGACCTTTTTAATTTTACTATCAAAGTTTCTTAAAAGAGCAAAATTTTCAGAACGTTTTAAATTTGTAAGGCAGTTTAAAGTTAATTGATTACAAACAGAACCTGCATCTTTTTTGCATTTTCGAAAATCGGCAAAAGTTTCGATTCGCAAATTTTGCAAATAATCAATATTTATTTCAACTTCAGATTTTAATTCTTTTAATAAATATTCCTGTAAAAAGGAGGCATTTTTTTATCATCACTTAGTTTATCTAATCGATGATAAACACTTATACCAGAATTTATCAAATTTAAAATCGCTGCCATAATTACTTCCTCTTATATGTTCTAACAGCTCCAGTTCCAGCGGTCTGAATTACAAGTTCATTCTCATCTATAATGGATACAACAAAATTGACTGTAGTACCTTCTCTTAACTTACTTACATTATAATAATCTTTAACTTCGTCATAAGTTGCTATTAAAATATTACCTGAAGTTTTATAGGCTTCTTTAATCCACCACCCATTAAATTCCCTATAGGCTTTGATACTTCCATTGCTGCTAAAGGAAAGTTGTTCAGGGCCTCTGTCTGAACCACAGCCATAAGTAAAACTTCCGTCTTCGCCAAATATCATCTTATAATAAACTCCATCGCGACCCGTAGCCTTCCAAGTGCCTGTTAAATCTACTTTTTGGCGATCATCTGCACTTTTAATGATAGAATTTTTGCTGGCACCAAAACACATTGCCAAAGGACTATTTCAAGTCCTTTGCTTAGTGTACACTAGGCAAATTTTTAAACGAAAATATATCGGAAGATTTTTATTGACGATAAATGGCACAAAAAACGATAACACAATGGAGTTTCAAACCGCCCTTGTTGTTTTTTCAAAAAAATGCAGTGTAAGTCGCATAAAAACTGGGTTATAACAGCAAATGACAGACGAAACGATTAAGGTATATTAGTCTCTTACTTTTAATAAGAGCCGAAAGATATTTTCCTTTACCTCTTGAACAAAAATCTCATCAGTTTCAGAGCAACCTTTTGATAGAGTTATCTCATCTTTGTATATATCTTTTTACCTTCTGCTAGTCCTTTCAATGCGATTGGCAAATCAGATTTAAAAACATTTAATGCATTTAACTCTGGGTCTCCATATATTTTTATCTTGCCTTTGTAAGTTATAACCTCATAAGGAACATCGTATTGATTGTCTCTAGTTTCATAAGTTTTTGTCTCTACATTGTATCTTTCAAGTTGATTAAATAAGAATGTAACAAAATAAAGCTTTCGCTTTTCCTTTTTACCATCAATCAACTCTTCTCTCTCTGAACAAAACTCTATTTCTTTATATTGTATATCATCATCAATAATATAAATGAAGGTTCCGTCAGATCTGGTAGGCAGTAAATCAACTTCATGATTTATATAATAATCGTCAAGTTCTTCAATATTAAATATTCTTAGCGTTTTTGCCTGTATTTTTACGCTGTCAATAATATACTTCTTTGTATATTCAATGATTTCTTCTTCTGTCGGCTCTGCATAAGTTTCTTCCGTTGACTCTTCGTAAGTTTCTTCTACTGGCTCTTCGTAAGTTTCTTTTGTTGACTTTGCATAAGTTTCCTTCTTGCAAGATAATAAGCCTATGCATATACAAAAAATAACAAACCACTTTACTTTCATCTTTTCTTCCCCCAGCTATTTTTTTTCTTATAATCTTTTACATAATTATTTCTGTAATATCTAATCTCGATATTTCTATTATACTTATATAACCAGTCTGTATAGTCAGCATAATTTTTTTCTCTTACACCATAATCACCGCAGGATTCAAAAACATTTCCATTAGTCCTCCAATTTACAACATGATATTCTGTAATACCTGTTTTTTTTACTGTATATTTCCACCATATAACATCATTTTGTTTTAAGTCTTCCAATGTCGTGCCTTCTGGTAGTCTCGTAAAACTTGTATAATTTTCAAAGTTTTTACAATCATATTTTGCACTTATTCCATTTAAATATGTTATAAGACCAATGCAATTTATTGCTGGCGTATTTTCGGTTATCACTCCATTGCAGTCATAGGTTTCTTGATTTACATTTACTGCGTACGGTCTTCCAAGCATACTTTCGAATTTTTCTTCAATTTCTTTATTTAATTGAATTTCTATCTCTTGCTCTTTATGAGTCATGTCATAGGCTACACCCATAAGGCTTCCAACAACTGCATTAAAAAGTTTTTTAACCACTGCAACTGCCTCAGACAGAGTATTTGTCGGTTCTATGTATTTTGCAGAGTCATCTTTTGCAAACCATCCACCATCGCTTTTATAATCGAGTCCCCAAATTGTATACATATCTTTGTTGATATCTTGTTTTGTTTGTCCTGCTTCCCCGATATCTGCAATCTGTCCTGTTAAACTCTTATGATTATTTTCCCTTACCTCAGTAACTTTGCCTTCTTCACTTACCACATTAAGATTCTCTTTATCCCCATCATCTTGAACCCGTACAATCTTACCTGAAGAATTCTTTGTTACTCTCCAGTTTTGGACATCTTCTTTATTTTCTTTGTGATTATTAGTATTAAAAATTTCAGAAACGATATTTTGAGCAAAATCATAATCACCCTTTATTCCATAAGCATTTAACGCCGCGATATATCCATCAAATCCCTGTATATGTGCACCTGCTTCTGTTTTTATCCCTGCATAATGACTTGCTTCATGTGCTGCTACAGATGCTCGCTTTGCAGCAATTTCTTTTGAGTTACCTAAGAATTTTTTATTTATATTGATTGTGTTTGTCCCTTTTATATAGTTTCCGTTTACTTCTTCTGACTCAATATAGTTTACTAAAAGTTTTTCTTCCCAAATATCTTTGCCACTTTTGAGGTTCATCGCATCATTTGAATACGAAAGTAAATTTGCAATATTTAAATTTGCACTGCTCTCCACGCTCCCATATTTCCAGCTTGTAACCTTATGACTTTCCTTAAATCCTGCTATCGCTGCTGTAATGTTCCCAAAACTTATGTCTGTTCCTGCTCCTGATACTGCAAAAGTCGTTCCGTTTTCTTTACTTACATTCATTGCCAATAATCCTTGACTTAAGGTGTTCCCTCCTCCGTATTTTATGCCAAGCATATTCAAGTTAATCAAATTAAAGGTCGTGCTTCCCATTATCGAATACTCAAGGGCATTTGTTGTTAATCCACCTGCCAACGAATTTAAGGACGCCATTGCCGATGTGTTAAAGGTATTTGCGCTAAGAAGCTTCCCTGTTGAATCAAAACTGTTAATCGCAGTTAATCCATTGCTCACCAAACTGCCCACACAACTTATGCCTAAGCTTTGCCACTGGCTTTTTTCGCTCAATGCACCTGTAAAATCTGTCCAACTTGATGCACTCCAGGCAGCATTGTTTATGTTATTTGCTAAGCTCGTTGCTACACTCAAGCCTGTTCGTTTTAGCACTCCTGCCATTCCTCCTATATCTTTGAGTTTACCACCTATCGATCCTGAAGCTCCGCTTATCGCTCCTGCAACTGCGACTTTTGCAACACTCTTAAACAATTCATCTATACTCTGACCTTCTATTGCTACATCCAGCATCTCAAAGGCCAGTTCGTTTGCTGCCATTATAGCTGCACTCATAGCCATTGCGGGACCAAGAGCCGCTCCGCAAGTTGCAACTGTACACACCACACTTGCAACTATCGAAGAAAACTCCCTTATGCTCGGTCCTGGAAAAACATCGCTTGACCATAACTTTTGCTCCCACTCTGGTTTTTCGAGTTCTGCCTGCCCTTTTACTTCTTCTTGTTCGTTATCATTAAATTGCTCCATGATAACGCCTATCACTCCCTGCCCTAAGACAAGTATTCCTCTATTGTCTTTTCCATATAAAAATTTGTCAAATTCTCCTTCAACTAGAACTGTGTTCCCATTGTGTTGTCCAAATATGCTTTCATCCCAAAGGGTTATCTTGTCTTGAGCAAGGCTCTGCACCAATACAACCTGAACTCCTGTGCTACTAGATAAAAGCGATATGTATTCATCAATTTCTATAGGATTTGTGACAAAATCATTGTATAGGTTTACACTCACATCTTTTTTTACAACATTCCAAAGATTACAGTCGCTTACGATGGTCTTTTCGTATCTAGTATCGTTTTTTGCATATCCTTTTGTCCAAGCCGTTTCATCAATATAAGATGACATTCCCTCGTTCTGCTGTTGTACCTTGCTGTATGCATTTTCAGCACTTTCTTTTATTAAAACCTGTGCCCGCTGACAAGCTATTTTTGAATTATACTGGTCGATTTTTTGCGTCGTTGAGCTTGCAAGTTCTGCTGTTTTTTCTTTTATGTCGTAAAGGTCATACGAATTGTTACTAAAAAGGAGATATCCTCCCTCTTTCAAGTTTTTTAATTCGTCATTCTTGTCTTCAAGCCTAGAAGTTAAACAAGAAATATTACTCTGTCTTAAAATGTCTTCTACAAAAGAGCGTGTATCGAAATCCTCTTTTACAAGTGCGTTTTGATTTTGACCGGCTTTTATTTTTTGCCTTGCTTGATTTAACGAAGTATTTGCCGCATCTTTTGCCACATTTGTTTTTACAAGATTACGAGCTTGTGCTTCGTTATACAAATGCTCCATAAACTTTGATTTTTCCTCAAGCATTTGGGCATAACTTTCATCCCATTGACTGTTCAATTTTTCTACTTTAGACAAATACTCGTTTTGGAACGCATTAAACTTTTCGCTTAATTTCTTTTCTGCCTTCTTCCACTCTTGGATGCCTGCAAAGGCGATTTCCTTTGCCTGCTCTAAAACTGCATTTGTCTGACTCTGATACAAGGAAAAGCTCTTATTTAATTCAATTCTGTAAGCGTTTAAATTATGATTTTGCGCTTCTTCAACTTTTTCCATAACGCAGTCTATGTATTCGTTTAGTGTATTTAGAAGAGATAATTCCGTAACATTTTCATAATTTACATTTATTCCAAGCTCATCGAGTTTTTCTATATCTGCTGTAAGGTACTGCTCAAAATACGAAATTAAAGATTTTCGATACGAACTGTTGTCAACTGCATTTTTCCACAGATTTACGACTGCGCTCTTTAGTTTTTGCTTTTCTTCCTCTGTAAAGTTCTTAGTCTTTAAAGCAAAATCTATTAGGATGTCAGTCTGCTTGTAAAGCTCTTCTATTGACTTTTGATTTTCTTTAACAACTTTGTTCTTTTTTTTATCATAATCATCTGAACTAAGGTTTTGCAAAAATGCAAACGCTTTTTCTAAAGTATAACTAACTTTTTTATCTACACTTGGGGTAGAGGCTTTAGAGTCTTTATCGCTACAAGTTTCTCCGTCTTTTGTAGCAGATGTAGAAATATTCTCTTCACTTCCAGTACCGTTCTCTGCCGTAGAATTTGCTGCACTATTCTCCTGATTTTCATTTTGTTTTCCATCTTTATTCGCCTGAGATTTTGTTTTTGCCTCATCTTCCATTTTTTTTATAACAGCATTGAGCTCTTCTTTGCTCATAAAATATGCGGCATAACTTTCTCCGAACATCTTTACAACTTCATAATTTGTCTTTGGGAGTTTTTCAATGAGTTCTATAACGTTGCTGTTTGCAAAATGTTTTTCTAAAAGTGCTTTTACCTGTTCAAATGTAAGATTTTTTCCTATTGTGCTTTCATAATATTTAGTCTTAAAATTGCTTTCTGCATTTTCGTAGTTTTCCTTTGATGAAAGATATGTTTCTATCAAGGCTGTAAAAATTGATTCTTCACGATTTTTTTGCTGCTCATTTGCATTTTTTAACGCCTTTCCACATTCGTAATAAGTGTCCGCTGCCTTTGCTTTCCTTTTTTTCCATATTGTAACACCACAGATTCTTACAATATTATCATCGTAAATCTCATCCATTTCCTTTTTAAATTTGTCTAACGCTTTTTCTCTAAGATATTTATCGCTTAATTTTAATAGATAAGCCCCCATTGAAGCCGTAAAAAACAATCCTTTACATTCTTCAATAAGCGCTTTGTCTGAAAAATTGTCGTAAGCATGTTTTAATACTTCTTCTCTAAAATTATGATACTTTTTTCCAGCATCAATACCATTTATCTCATCGCTCAAAGCGCCGAGTCTAAAGTTCGAATTTTCATACGGATTGTAATTTCCAATCTTTTCTAAGTTGCTTTCCTCTTGACAAACTAAATAAAAAGAAGCAAGCAAAAGATTTCTAAAATCGTCTGTAAACTGGGCATCCTTAAAATATTCTTTATTTTGAAAAACTTTTTCAAACCATTGAACTCCTTTATTGTCGTTTTTTTCTTCAAGGTTCACTTTAAAAATCGAAGCAAGTACATTTAAATATTCACTTCCTGCCATCTGCGCTTTGTATTTGTCTTTTTCGTATTTATTTTCTACGGCTTCGATTGCGCCTAGCATTCCAGTAAGTTTTTCGTAACTATCTGTAACGTTTTTCAAGGTCGCTTCTTCTACACAATACGGATTTTCTTCCTGATTTTTACTCGCTGCTCTTAATGCCGAAAGATATGCTTTTTGAATTTCAATCTTCTTTTCAAGATTTTTTACCTTTTCCCAAGGGCAAATATATCCATTTTCTTCATCGCTATTTTTATAATCGTCGTACAGATAGACCGATTTTGCCCATTCATTTACACGAACCTTTTTTCTCCACTCAAGTCTCAATCTGTCCAGTGCCTTTAAGTTTTGGTTTACCGAATTGATTTTTAATTGATAACTATCGCAAGCACTCTTATAATCTTTAGTTTTTGTTTCTAATAAAGCAGCTTTTTCTGCAAGATTATTTTTTTTATCTTTAATAGCCGATGAAAGGTTATTCAAAGTTCCTTGGATGCTTTCGTCGTTAAATTCCTTCAACTTTTTGATTGCAATTTCGAATGAATCAACAACTTGAATAAGACTTTCTGTATAATCTTTTCTGTCTTTTTCATAGCTTGAATTAGGCTCCTCAGCTTTTAATTGATTTAATTCAAGCGTAAAATATTTTGTAGCACCTTCTTTTAGTTTTTTATAATACCCATCTATCTTGTCATCATTTTCGATTACTTCTTTTAATTGCTTTCCAAGTTCGCTATCTTTAAACCCTTCAACATCTGATTTTTTGATTTCGTCTATATATTTTAAACTATTAAGTTCTGCCTTCCACGAAGAATACGACTGATCGATAAAACTCATCACTTTTGCTAAAAATCTGTATTCAGTTGAAAGCATTTTTTCTGTAATAGCTTTTTGATATTCACTTTGAGTTTTGTCTGATTTTAATTTTCCTTTATTTTTTTTACCGTCTTGCCCATCAATATAATCATAGAATTTTTGGTCCACATTATTTATAAGTTGCAAAAGTTCCTTTTCAATATCGTCAGCAGTTTTTCCACAGTTTTGCGCATAGTTCCATGCCTGTTCATCTAAATAACATTCAAGATAATTTTCTAAGGCTTTTCGTTGCGCTGCAACTAGATAAACCTTGCCGTTTTTCTCTGTTTTTTCAACCTTTTCATATTCTCCAATTAAAGTATTTTTTTCATCTACCGTATTTACATCATTCTTTTCATCTATAACATTATCACGAGAGGTGCAAATATTTTTTAATTCATCATGATATGCAATGATTTCATTGTAAGAATTGTTTTCTTTTGTATATGTCTTTTCTCCTTTTAGTTTTTCTTGGATTATCTTGCGTGCATTTTCATATTTTTCTATGACAGAATCTGTTGTTTTAGATTTTGCTTCCTTATACAGATTTCCATCTTTTTTATTTAAAATTAAATTGAACTTTTCTGCAATTTTTCTTATCAAACTATCTGCATAATAGGCATCCGCTGAATAATTTGTGTCCGTATCGTCTGCTGTATATGCGCTCAAATGGATTTTATTGCTTCGTTTTCCATTTGAAATAAGTTTTAACTGCTCAATAACGTCCATTGCACCAGCAAAAATTTCTTCAATCACAAAATAGTACACGTCCATCCTTTCGTTTCTTTCGTAATCTGAGATGTCTGTATAACCTTCAATCGCTTCTATCTTTTTAAAACATTCCTTTATATATTGATTTACATCTTTTAAAATTGCATTATTCGAAAAATCGCTCGACAATTCTATCGTTTTTGAATGCGCTTGCTGTAAATATCTTTGTATCAGATTTTTTTGCTCATCCATTCCGTTTTGATATTTCTTGCCGATTTCTCCTGCAACCGCTTCTGCCATCTGTTTTACACAATTTTGATAAAAGCCCGCACTCTTGGAATTGTTTTTTTGTACATTTTTTAGTGTTTCTTGATATTCGAGTATCTTGTTTTTTATCTGCAATAGATAAATCTTTTTTTGAGATTTACTTTCGCTAAGGACTTTTTTCTTGTCATAATCAATCTGCGCTTGCTCAACCTCCAGTTTTGCCTTTTCTACTTCTTTTTTGACTTCGACAAGTGCGTTTTGTGCATTTTCTATATTTTTCTTGTAATCCTTTAACTTTTCTTTTTCGCTTTCATATTCGATAAGTGCTTTTTCATACTTTTCTTTCGATTTCTTTTCTTCATTATCTGTTCCTTCTTGTGAACTTCTCTTATTATCTTCTACTTCTGCGTAATCTATTATGGCCTGCTCAATATCTTTTTCTTCTTCTAAAACTTCTATATCTTTTTCTGCCTTTAAAATTTCAAGTTCAATAGTTGAAAAACCACTCTCGCCTAAACTTGAATTTTCAGAATTCTCTTTTAAAACGAGTTTTTTTGTTTCTTTAATATTATTCAATGACTCTTTTAAACTCGGAAACAAATTTTTTATGCTTTCAACCCAAAACAAAATGCTCTTGCCGCTTTCAAAAAAACTTGCGGAAATTTCAAATTCGCTTTCCCTATTTAAAACTGTTCCTTCTTTTACTGAATTTACATAATCTGTAAGTTTTTTTAACTTTTTCGCTTTAATTGAATTTTCTTTATCGCTGTCGTTTTTATATTCTTGATAATGCTGCTCAATCTTTTCTGAAAAATCGCTGTATTGATAAAGCCCAAAATATTCATCAAGTTTTTCTTTTATTTTTTCCTTTATTTTTTCGATTTTATAAAAAGCTTCTTCATCACCGTTGTTCTTCCAGTAATAGCTTTCGCTTTCTCCATCAAACTTTAGACATAAGTTTTTTATCTTTTCACTCAACTCTTTGCTGTATTTATCTATAGTTTCCTCAGATGTTTTTTTATCTTTTAATTTTTCAAAACTTATCTTTTTAGTATTTATTTCATTTTCGCTTAGAGAAATCTCGTTTGCACTGTCACCAAAATATTTTTCGACTATAGAATTGTATTCTTCGCATAAACTTTCAATTTCATCTTTTCTTTTATCTAATGCTTTACCATATTCTTTTTTTAACTTTGCAAGATGTGCTGAATATATTGATATTACTTCCTCTTTTAATTTTTCGATATCGCTATCGCTTAATTTAAATAAATCAATTTTTTTACTATTTTCTGCACCGTATAAAATCTTATACAAAATCGAATTTTCACTTTTCTTTAAAGGATTTTCATCTTCGCTAGCTTCCCCATCTTCGCTAGCTTCCCCATCTTCGCTTTTCCAATACGCATATAAGTTTTTATATTTTTCGCTCCACAAACAAACCCAGTTATCGATTTCGTCTTTTGATGTTGAAAGAAGAATCCTTAATCTCTCGTAAGCTTCCACCGCAGTTTTTAATACCTCATAGTAAACTTGTTTTTGCTTTCCCATTGCTTCTGTATACTCTAAGATTGCCGAATCCAGTTTGTCCGCAAAATCTTTGTTCTGCTTTGTAGATTGCTCTTGTAAATCTTTTATCTTTTGATTTATCTGCTTTACCCAAGAATCTTTTTTTTCGTTAAATTTTTCAAACGCTTCCTGCCATACCCTTACACTCTCTTCGTATACCTTATTTGCTTCGCCTTCAAACTTTATTCTCTCACCTAGGAACTCGGTTTCGCTTTTTTCCCATTCGTCAATCGCTCTTTCGTAGATTGACTTAAACTGCTCTAAAAAATCTTCGCTGTCAAAATCTACTGAACTCTCGTGTTTAAGCTGTGTTTCGAGAGAATTCAAGAGATTATTCACTGATTTTTGAGTTTTGCTATCTATTTGAGATATTAAATCCTTTGTATAGATTTCTGCACTTTCTTTTGCACTTTTTGCCATTGCTGATTCGTTGTCTGCATAGAATTTTAATAGAATGCTGTTCTTATATGCGTTTAATAAAAGCTCTCCTTCTTTTTTGATTTCTTCATTTTTTGCTTTTATTAAATCCTTGTTGTAATCACCCTCTGTATCTGCTTCTATGAGATATTCATCTATTATGCTCAATGCTCTTTCGTTCCAGTTTTTTATAATTTCAACATCGCTTATTGCATTGTTATTTGTAAATTTGAATTCTTCGCTTTCGCTTGCTTTTTTTAAATTCAATGTAAGCTCGGAAAAACTTCCTTTCGTTTTTTCTTTTATATACAATTCGCTTATAAAATTTACATAAGTTTTTGCCTTTATCAATTCATATTCGTTTTTTACCCTTGAATACTCTTCTGCAAGTTCTTTACTGCTCACTCCTGCGATTTCTTTATCTTTTAAAAACAGATATTCGCTTTGCCACTGACACAAAGCCTGTGTAACTCCATATTCTGCAAGTTCTAAAAACTTCTCTTCGCTTTCACTTCCGCTTGCACGCTCAAGATAATAATCCAGTTTGATTTTCCCTTTGGAAAAAGCACTTTCATACTCCACCGCAGGAACTAGAGCCAACACATATAAAGTCAAAACAAGTAATGCGGTTATTCGCATTTTTAGTTCTTTTATCATTTTTCCCCCTCAAAAAAATTGTGAAATCTTGCAATTTGGAATTCGACTTTTATTGCGATTTTTTTTTGATTTGCTTGCTATAAGATTTGCGTTGAAAGTGCAGATTCACACATTTTTGATGGAAATTTTTTGTATTATTGTTTTATGTGATGAAAAAAATAGACAGCACTTTAAAAGCTGTCCTTAGAGGGGGTAGCGGACAAGACCGCAGGAGCAAAACGACGAGGACTTGGGAGCGAGGGGGAGACTTCCCCCTCCTTAATCTTCGTTGGCTTTATTTTCAAATTTTGTATATGAAGAAAGAAAAAGCAGGTTTACGTCGCCGATTGGACCATTTCTCTGTTTTGCAACTATTAGTTTTGCATCTTGAACTGGCTCCATCTCGCCTCCTTCTGTCTTTTTGCGCTCTCGATGAATAAACATAACAACATCTGCGTCCTGCTCTATTGAACCAGAACCGCGTAACTGCGCAAGAGTTGGCTCATTGCCTTCTGCATCGCGTGCAACCTGACAAAGAGCGACAACTGGGATGTTCAATTCGCGAGCTAAACTTTTTAGAGATTTTGAAATTTCTGAAACCTGCTCATAAACTGGTGCTGAAGGATTTTGTGTCGAAATCAATCCGATATAGTCGATGAATATTATTTGAACCTGCCTTGACTGGACCATTCGCCTTGCCATTGCCCTTAAATCCAAAAGCTGCATATTTGGCGTGTCGACTATGTAAATAGGTGCGTCAAAAACCCTTCCAGCAGCATCGTTTATCTTTTGTAAGTCGTCCAGTTTCATCATACCAGATCTGATTTTGTGTCCTGGAATTCGAGCAACTTGAGACAAAAGACGCTGCCCAATCTGCTCGAATGACATTTCAAGTGAAAAAAATCCACAAGGAATTTTGTTGTTGACCGCTATATTTTCCATCATCGAAAGCGCCATTGCAGTTTTTCCCATAGAAGGTCTTGCCCCGATTATGCTCAATTCAGATTTTTGGAATCCACTTGTCATACTATCAAGTCTTGTAAATCCACAAGGAATTCCTGAATAAGAATCGTGATTATGATACTGTTGCTGAATAATTTTTGTGGTTTTATCGACAACTTCGTGCATGTCGTGAATTTGGATTGTCTGTCCCATGTCCGCTAGGGCAAAGATTTTTTTCTCTGCTTCGTCCAAAATTGCACGGCTTTCCCTTGATTCATCAAAGGCAGTCGTTTTTATCTCGGAAGAAATTTTTATTAAACTGCGTCTGGTTGCCCTGTCTAAAACAACGTGCGCGTAGTAATCGATGTTCGCAGCGGACGGAACCTCATCTGTAAGGGAAGCGATGTAAGCAGGCCCTCCAGCCTTTTCCAGCTCGTTTGATTTTGTAAGTTCTGTTTCAAGCGTTAAAACATCGCCAGAAATTCCTGTTCCAAAAAGTTTTATAAGAGCATTGTAGATTATTTGATTTTGTTGAGAATAAAAGTGTTCTGGGCGCAAAAAAGTTACTATGTCGCCAATGCTGGACCAATCTATAAGAAGAGCGCCAAGGGTTGCCATTTCTGCTTCTAAATTATGCGGAGGAATTGAATCCTTAAGTCTTTCTTCCATAAAATTTCTCCTAAAAAATTGCAATTAAAGAAAATGATTTTAAATTTGCCGCAACAAAATCAATTTTAGATAAAAAAAGCCGGAAAAAATCCCGGCTTAAAACTCGACCGAAGTTTAATCGGTTAAGAATAAAAACTATTCAGACTGCTGTTCTGCATTGGTTGCTTCTTCTGCAGGATTTTCCTGCGAAGTTTGTGCAGATTCAACTTTTTTTGAAGATTTTTCGCTAGGAGTTTCTTCTGTTGACTGTGCTTTTACGCTAATTTTAACTTCTGCATTAGAATTTTCGTAAAGGTGAATAACACAAGAATAGTTACCTGTACTCTTGATTGTAACACCAGAAATTTCGATTCTCTTGCGTTCAATAGAAAAACCATTTTTGTTGAGAAAATCCGCTACAGTCTGACTTGTTACAGCACCGTAGAGTTTTCCGTTTGCACTTGCTGGAACTGTAAGGTCAACAAGCATTGCTTCGAGTTTTTCTTTTGTACTTGCTGCATCCTTGCGTTTTGCTTCCTTACGAGCTTCAATTTCTGCTTTGCGAGTTTCAAAATACGCTACAGTTTCTGCATTGTAAGGAACCGCGAACATATGTGGAAAAAGATAGTTGCGAGCATAGCCGTTTGCAACATTTTTCACATCACCAATTTCTCCAAGATGTTTTACATCTTCGTTAAGAATTACTTTCATTTTCAAGCTCCTCTTGTATATTTAAAAGTGACGTCACCAGGAGTTGGATCGCCACTTATATAAAAAATTTCTTAGTCTGCAACAAATGGAAGAAGGCAGATTGCACGTGCTCTTTTAATTGCGAGTGCTACTTCTCTCTGATGTTTTGCACAAGTTCCTGTTATGCGGCGTGGAAGAATCTTTCCTCTTTCTGTCATAAAGCGTTTTAGACCATCTGCATCTTTGTAGTCAATCTTTGCTTTATTTGCACAGAAGCGGCAAACCTTTTTACGGAAGAATTTTTTGCCTCTGCGTCCAGTTTTATCCTCGCCTTCGCGACCGTCTGAAGCGCCCTGTATATCGGTTGCATTTACTTTCTGTTCAACTTCGTTTGTTGTCATTTCGTCTGACATATTAGTCTCCTAAAAATTTACTTAATGTAAGGACATTAAAATGGAATATCTTCTGAATATCCCGAACTATTGCCACCAAAAGAAGATTCATCAGCAGGTGGCTGGTATGATTGCTGTGGAGCAAAACCGTTGTTCTGCTGGAATTTCGGAGTATACCCCCCAGACGACTGCAAGCCGCCGTTATCCGATTTTCCACCTAAAAGCATAACGCTGTCTGCGACAATTCCTACCTTGCTGAATTTTTGACCGTCTTTTTCCCAACGATCCTGTTTTAAATAGCCTTCTACAGCTATCTGTTTTCCTTTTGTTAGATACGGCTTAAGATTTTCTGCGGTCTTACCCCAAATTGTTACATCGAAAAAATTCGCTTCGTCAACCCACTGTTCACCTTGCTTTCGACTGCGGTTTACAGCAATACTGATATTTGCACGCGCCTGTCCGTTAGGTGTGTAAGCAAAATCACGCTGGTCATTTCCTAAATCTCTAGTAAGTCTGCCTACCAAGACAACACGGTTAATATCTGTCATAAATCGCCTCCTCCAACATTTGATGAACTATCTTTGCGGATTAAACTAGTTATTTTTTTCGTCTTCAATCTTAACAAAGAGCCATTTTAGAAGGTCATTTGTTAATTTGAGTTGAGTTTCAATTTCACTGATTTTTGCAGGATTTGCACTAACTGTAAGCAAAAGAAAACGACCTCTTTTGTTTTTGTTGATTACATAAGTTAAGTCGCGATCGCCGTAAGATTCTTCTTTATCAACTGTAGCGCCAAATTTAGCAAGGACTGCACGAACTGCATCCGAAGCTGTCTTAAATTTATCTTCTTCTATAGGGAAGATAGTCATAAGTTCATACTTTCTCATTTCTGTATGTTCTCCTTATGGTCAAATGGAAGCCGCATACGCAGCCTCAAGGGGTTTAGTTAATATATCTTTTTGAGTTTTTATGGTCAATAATCTTTCGACACTTTATCGCTTATCGAAGCCCCTAGTCAAATTTATTTACAAGGTTCCTTAGAACATGCAAAAAGATTTTTTGACAGTTGCGAATAAAAGCCTACAACTGTATAATTTTCGACATGTTTTTTATCGATAAAAAAAAGTTTATATCCATTTTTAATGCTGTTTTTTTTAGTTTTTTAGTTTTTGCAGGCGGAAGAAAAGACAAAATTTTTAACACTATCGAAAACGCAAGCGTAAAAGAAGTAAAATCAATCCTTAGAAACAACCAAGATTATGTAAACATAACGAGGGGAAGCGAAAAAGAAACTCTTTTGATGGCAGCCCTCAAAGAAGACCGAGAAATAGAAGTCATAGACCTGCTTTTAAAATACGGAGCAGATCCAGACAAAAAAGATTCTTTTAAAAGAAATGCCGTAATGTATGCGGCAATGTATTGTTCTTCCCCAAAAGTATTGGAAAAAACAATAAAAGCGGGCACATTTTTTGGCTTTTCAAGAAAAAAAAGAGTGTTAAAAAAAGATGCAGAGGGAAAAACATCTTTTGACTATGCGAGAAAAAATTCTTCTAAAGACGAAATCCTTGAAGTCTTAAATAAATTTGCAACTGAACCGATTACTCTTGAAACCTCAGATTTAAAGGAAAATTCTGCACAAACTTCTGTTAATCATAGTGAAGAAACTCCACCTGCGACTCAAATAATTTCTCCTGCAGAAGTTGCAGTTACAGCTATGACTCAAGAAAATGCAGCATTGACAACAACAGCAGTTACAGCAACAGCACCACTTGCCGTTTTGGGAATTGAGCAAGATTCAAAAGAAAATCAGGATAAAAACAACGTAGCAAGCGAAGACAAAAAAACAAGCGAAGAATTTAGCGATAAAAATGATAGTTCATCCTTTAAAGAAGAAGAAAAAACTCTTACACAGCAGATTGAACAAAATCTTACGGAGCAAATCCAAATAGAAAAAGAAAATTCGACAGCAAACGATTCTCCAATTCAACTTGAAGAAAATCCAGAGAAAAATCAGCCTGCCCCTTCAATTCAATCTAGCACGATAAAAGTTGAGCCATTCAATCGACAATACCTTTTAGAATTTGCAGAAGACGCAAACGAAGAGCATGATTTTCCGACCGAAAGCAAAGGCGAAGTTTCCCACAATTTTATTGAAAACGCTGACAAACGAGATTCAAACGGTCGCACAAAACTGATGGACGCTGCAAAAAAAGGCGACATTCAACTCGTAGAAAACCTGATTTATTCAAAAGTAAATTTAAACGCAAAAGACAACGACGGCTGGACCGCTTTGATGTTTGCCGCAAGATTTTGTCCAGATGTAAAAATATTGCGGTTATTGATTAAAAATGGTGCTGATGAAAACTTAAAAAATGATTACGGAATTACGGCTTTAAAACTCGCTGCTGGATTTTCAAAATCGCCTCAAGTAATCGCAGAATTGCTTTTGATGCATTCTTCTACAGAAAACGAAGTTCGCTCATCTTTTGTATATGCTATAACTTCCTCTGCCCAAAATTCAACTTTGGACGAATTTTTAAAAAAAGGAATTCCTCTGAACAATTTTTATGACGGAAAAACTCCTTTAATGTACGCAGCAGAATCTAACAGGGACACGAGAATAATAAACTGGCTTCTAAAAAATGGAGCAAAGAAAAATTACAGGACAAGTTCTGGCCTTACAGCTTTTGATTTTGCAAAAGCCAACAAAAATCTCACTAAAGATTCAGTTTATTGGACGCTTTCACCTTATGGAGAAGAATAGATGAGAATTACTGGAGGAAAATTAAAAGGAAGAACAATAAAGTGTCCCGACGGTGTTATAAGACCAGCAATGGACAGAATGAGAGAATCCGTTTTTGCAATTTTAGGAGATTTAAGCGGAAAATCATGGCTCGACATGTTTAGCGGTTCTGGAACTATAGCGATAGAAGCTGCAAGCAGAGGTGCGAGTCAAGTTCAACTTTGCGAAAAAGATAAAATCAAAGTAAAAACCATCTTGGAAAATGTTTCTATAACAGAAAAAGAGCTCGGTGTAAAAATTGGATGTCATTTTATGGCTGTCGAACTCTTTTTAAAAAGGTGTAAAGAAAATTTTGACTACATATTTTTTGATCCGCCGTTTCCCTACAAATTTAGAAAAGATTTGATAAAAACTGTCGATTCGTCTTCGCTTTTAAAAGATGGAGGAACGGTGATGATTCATTATCCTGATGAAGACGCTCTTCCAGATAAAATAGGAAATCTGTGCCTCGTAGACAAACGGATATATGGGCGTTCCATCGTAAATTTTTACAGGAGCGAAAAATAGAAGAATTCAATTACATAATTTATATCTTCAAAAATCTTATTTTCTTGACTTTGCAAACCTTTGTGTTAAGATTTTTTTAAGATAAATTTAAAAAAAGGTAAAAAAAATGAATCCTCTTGAAAATAATTTTATTTCAGCAGTTGAATCAAAAGCAACTGCAAACGGATTTATAAAAACAACAGACTCACCTATTTCATCGTTAAATTCAGCACAAAAAGTTGCACTTAACCGCAAAGGAAACGAATTTTTTAACGATGGAAAAATCAACGAAGCTACAAGGATTTTTATCGCAACAGGATATTCAGATGGACTTACGAGGATTGGCGACTTTATGATGAAAAAAAATGAATATCTAAAAGCACTCAAATTTTACACTCTTGCAAAAAATAAACGCCGTTGCGAAGCGATTTACGAAAAACTTGCAAAAGTCGTAAGCTTTTCTCTAAAAGAAACTTTAGAATCTACTGGATAATTCTAAGCTTTTTGGAGTTTGCATCGAAGCTTTGCTCTGCAAACTTTCTTATCTTTTGCCGAACTCGCTTTGCTGCGTTCGGCTGGTAAAAAGCCCTTTCGGAAGTTGACACTTCCTCAATGACTTTTTATAGGAGTTTCGGTAAAAAAAATGTCTATATCTTGCCCTTTTTTTTACCTTTAAAGTTTGCTCTGCAAACTTTCTTATCTTTTGCCGAACTCGCTTTGCTGCGTTCGGCTGGTAAAAAGCCCTTTCGGAAGTTGACACTTCCTCAATGACTTTTTATAGGAGTTAAAAATGTTTGATGATTTTAAAATTGTAGATAGCTTTGGAGCTCAGGAAGAAGATATTGCGAATGTCGGGAAAATTGACGAAATCGCAGAGCTTTCAAAACAGGGTTATGTTTTTCTAAAAGAAAAAAAAATTACCGAGGCGATAGATTCTTTTACAAAAATACTCTCAATCGATGACAACAACAATTATGCCTTGGTCGGACTTGGCGACTGCGAAAGAAAAAGAAAGCATTTTAAAGACGCAATAGATTTCTATTCGAAATGCTTGTCTTTTCATCCTAGCAACAATTATGCTCTCTTTGGACTTGCAGATTGCTACAAAGCTTTAAACAAATATCACAAAGCGATTGAAATTTGGGAGCAATATCTTATTCACGATGACAGAAACATAACAGTTTTAACGAGAGTTGCAGATGCTTACAGAAAAATTAGAGATTTTAAAAAGTCAAAAGAGCTTTACTTAAAAGTGCTCGATATGGAAACAGAAAATGCCTACGCCCTAATCGGCATAGGCCATCTTTATTATGATTTTAAAGAATATCGTGACGCCCTGCACTATTGGACAAAAATGCTAGAAGTAAATGATAAAGCTGTAGATATAAGGGTTTTAACTTCGATTGGAAATTGCCACAGAAAATTAAAGACTTTTGACTTAGGCGTAAAATATTTTGAACGTGCACTGGAAATGGATCCTGAAAATTTTTATGTCTTGTTTGGCCTTGCAGACTGCTATCGCGGAATGAACCAGCAATTCCGCTCGATTGACTATTGGAACAGAATTCTAAAAAATGATCCAAAAAATAAAGTCATATTAACGAGAACAGGCGATGCTTACAGAAACACAGGCGACTACAAAACCGCTACAGAATATTATACAAAAGCGATGGATATAGAATTTGACGTTTATGCTGCGTTGGGGCTTGCTTTAATCTGCAAAGGCGAAGGAAAGTACGAACTTGCAATCGAACGTTTAGAAAATCTTATAAAAGGCGATCAAAAAAATTACAGGTTATATATAGATCTTGCAGACTGTTATCTAAAAATAAACAAAAAAGATAAAGCAATCGAAAGCTTAAAATCATTTCAAAAACAAGGAATTAAAAGCTCTGCAATAAATGAAATGCTAGATAAAATACTGACGGAAAAACCTATAAATTAAAAATATTTCGTTTCCATCATAAACAAAAAATTGCTCTAATCAGTAGAAATTTACAAGTGCTGCTTTAAATTGCTAAAAAAAAATATTAGTTTATAAGCGTTATGTGTAAAAAGATTTCGATAACAGGTCTTCTTCCAGAAGAAATTTCCTCTCAATTAGATATAAAACCTTCGTTCCGCGGCGTACAAATTTTTGAATGGCTTTCAAAGGGAATAGATTCGTTTGATGAAATGACAAATCTGGGCCAGGCACTGCGACAGCAACTTTCTGAAAAAGCACAGCTTCGATGCTGCAAAGTTTCAAAGATATTAGAGGATTCTGATGGAACTGTAAAACTTCAGATAACGCTTGATGACTCGCTTGCGGTTGAAACAGTTCTTTTAAAAGATAGAGAAAACCGAAAAACCGCCTGCGTAAGCTGCCAAGTGGGGTGCGCAATGAACTGCGCCTTTTGTCAAACTGGAAAATTGGGAATTGCAAGAAGCTTAAGACCAGAAGAAATTGTCGAGCAGTTTTTTTTGTTGGAAAAACATTCAGGTCCTTTAGACAACATTGTTTTTATGGGGATGGGAGAACCCATGATGAACCTAGAAAACGTTAGAAAAGCGATTGCGATTTTAACAGAAAAGCGTGGAAGAAATCTTTCAGAAAGACGCATAACGCTTTCAACCTCTGGTGTTATAAAAGGAATATACGATTTGGCAGACAATGGGCCTCTTATCAGGCTCGCAGTTTCCTTAACAACAGCAGATGAAAAATTGAGAGAAAATCTCATGCCAATAGCAAAGACGAATCCGCTTGCAGAATTAAGAAATGCGATTGATTATTACGCAAAAAAAACAGGAAGGAGAGTAACTCTCGAAGCAGCCTTGCTGGGAAACACAAATACAAGCGAGCAGTCTGCAAAAAATATGATAAATTTTGCAAGAGGAATCGATGTAAACGTAAATCTAATTCCGTGGAATCCTGTAGAAGGATTGCCATTCAAAGAACCTTCCAATAACGAATGCCGACGCTTTGTAGAATGGCTTGAAAAAGCAGGATTAAACGTGACCCTAAGAACACGACGAGGAAGAGAAATCGGCGGAGCGTGTGGACAACTTGGCAAAACTCTATACAAAAAAAATTCAGACAGTAAAAAATTGTCATAAATGTCTGAAAATTGAAAACCTTAGCAAAAAGTTATTTCAATAAACGCCAATAACTGCTATAATTTGCCTAGATTTTACAAATAAAACTTTCGCAATTTTAAAAAATTGCAGGAGATATTTCCCTATGCAAAAAAAAATATACGTTGTTGGAATGCTGGATGCCGAAACTTGCGCAAAGGTTGAAAATGCCGTAAAAGCGGTTGCAGGAGTAAACAACTGTGTCGCAAATTTCGATAAAGCACAGGTTCTCGTTGATTTTGAAGGAGCAGATGAAGCTGCTATCAATTCCGCAATTTCTTCTCTAGGCATAGAAGTATTAAATTAAGGCTATGATAAAACTGACTATACTTGACGGTTTTGCTGCAAATCCAGGCGATTTAAGCTGGGAACCGTTTAAAAAATTTGCAGAATTGACCATTTACGACAGAACCCCGCCAGAACTTACAGTAGAGCGCATTGCAGATTCAGATGCGATTTTTTTGAACAAAGTTGCAATCACAGAAGAAATCCTAAAAGATTGTCCTAAATTAAAATATATCGGTGTTCTTGCAACAGGTTATAATGTTGTTGACCTTGAAGCTGCAAAAAAACGAGGAATAATCGTTACAAATATTCCTTCATATTCAACTGACAGCGTAGCTCAACACGTATTTTCACTTATCCTGAATTTTACAAATCAAGTAGAGCAACATTCAATTTCAGTACAAAACGGTGATTGGATAAACAGCAAGGATTTTTGCTACTGGCTTTCTCCGCTTACAGAACTTAAAGGCAAGACTTTGGGAATTTTCGGTTTTGGTTCAATAGGACAAAAAGTTGCAAAGATAGCCCACGCCTTTGATATGAATGTTTTAATAAACGTACATTCAAAAAAATCTTTTACAGGCAACGAAAAATCCGTTAGTGTAGACGAACTCTTTGCTCAGAGCGATTTTTTAACTTTGCATGCTCCAATGACAGCTGAGACAAAAGAAATTGTAAACGAAAAAACGCTTTCGCTTATGAAAAAAACTGCATTCATCATAAACACCGCTCGTGGCGGACTTGTAAACGAAAGCGACATAAAAAAAGCACTCGATGAACAAAAAATTGCAGGTTACGCTTCCGATGTTCTTCTAAAAGAGCCTATGACAAAGGACTGTCCTCTTTTTAAGGCAAAAAACTGTGTTTTAACTCCACATATCGCTTGGGCACCGAGAGAAGCACGACAGCGTCTTTTTAATATCGCTCTTGAAAATTTAGAAGCGTTCATATCTGGAAAGCCGATAAATGTTGTCAATTAAACTTTTGTTTTCTCATCGTCTTACCTTGTCTTAAAAAAACTAAGGTGCTAAGATATTTAAAAATACTAAATTTCTTAAGAGGTATTAAAAATGGGAAAAACAATCGCCCAGAAAATTTTTGATTCGCACTTAGTTGAAAGTCCGTTTGAAGGAACTTATGTCTTAAAACTCGATAGAGTATTCTGTCACGAAATAACAACACCAGTCGCTATAAATGATTTAGTAGCGCGAGGAACAGACAAGGTTTTTGATTCAACAAAAATAAAAGCGGTTATAGACCATGTAACTCCAGCAAAAGACAGCAAAACAGCAGCACAAGGAAAAATCCTGCGTGATTGGGCAAGACGCAATAACGTAAAAGATTTTTTTGACATAGGCTCAAATGGAGTTTGCCACGCAATTTTTCCAGAAAAAGGCTTTGTTCGTCCAGGTTTTACTGTAATAATGGGCGACAGCCACACCTGCACTCACGGAGCATTTGGAGCTTTTGCGGCAGGCGTTGGAACAACAGATTTGGAAGTTGGAATATTAAAGGGTGTTTGTTCATTTAGAGAGCCTAGAACTATAAAATTTGTCCTGAATGGAAAGTTAAAAGATGGTGTTTACGCAAAAGATGTAATTCTTCACCTTATAGGAAAAATCGGTGTAAACGGAGCGACAAACTGCGTTGTAGAATTTACAGGACCTATCGTAGATAGGATGGATATGGAAGAAAGAATGACCCTTTGCAACATGGCTGTAGAAGCTGGAGGAACAAGCGGAATCTGTTTTCCAGATGAAAAAACCGTTGACTACCTCTGGAACTTTATAAAAGACGAGTACGAGACGAAAGATGCAGCAGTAGAAGCATATAAAAAATGGCGAGATGACGACGATTGTGAATACGAAAAAGTGATAACAGAAGACCTCTCAAATCTTGAGCCTGTATGCACTATAAATTATAAACCGGACGAAATAAGAACCATCTCTGAAATGAAAGGTACAAAAGTAGACCAGATTTACATCGGTTCTTGTACAAACGGACGAATCTCAGATTTAAGAATTGCAGCAAAAGTTTTAAAAGGCCATAAACTTGCAGACGGAGTAAGAGGTATAGTTTCTCCGGCAACTCCAAAAATCTATAAGATGGCTCTTGAAGAAGGAATTATAGACATTTTTATGCAGGCAGGTTTTTGCGTTACAAATCCTACTTGCGGTGCGTGCCTTGGAATGTCAAACGGAGTTCTTGCAGAAGGAGAAGTTTGTGCTTCAACGACAAATCGTAATTTTAACGGACGCATGGGAAAAGGCGGAATGGTTCATCTTATGAGCCCTGCTTCTGCGGCTGCAACTGCAATCGCAGGAACTATAACAAATTCTGAGCTTTACAAAGGATAAAATAACAATCAGAGGAATTGAAATTTCTTGATTGGCGAAAAGGGGAAAATATATGAAAGCATTCGGTGGACCAGTACTTTTTTTGGATCGCTCAGATATAAACACTGACGAAATTATTCCTGCGAAATATCTTACAGAAATTTCAAAGCAGGCACTAAAACCTTATTGCCTTGAAGATCTTAAATTGGAAGGATTCGATGCAAAAAGGGATTTACCAGGAAAAAAGGTCATCATCACACGAGAAAATTTTGGTTGTGGATCAAGCCGTGAACACGCTCCTTGGGCGTTGGAAGTTAACGATATTTATGTTGTAATCGCTCAAAACTTTGCAAGAATTTTTAGGCAGAATATGTACAACTGTGGACTTTTGGCCTTGGATATGTCAAAAAAAGACATCGACGATATGTTCCGAACCTTTGCAAACAAAGAAACTGAATGCAAAATTGAACAAAAAGAAGACGGAACCTGGAAGGTAAAATTGATTGCAGGTTCTCTTTCAAAAAGTTATCCATTTAAACTGGAAGGATTTGAAAAAGCACTTGTAGAAAACGAAGGCTGGATTGGATACGCAGAATCAAAATATTGATTAAGTTAAAAATCAAATCAAAAAAAATTAAAAGAAAGCCCATTCTTTTGCAAAAACAGAAAGTATGGGCTTTTTTTATTAGAATTGGTCTGGTAGACGACTTTCGTATATTATGCACTATTTGGACCTGATTTTTTTGTGCTATAATGGGATTCATGAAAAACTTGATTCTTATTGATGACCACAAAATGCTTAGAAAAGGAATTTCTGCATATTTTACTGAAAATTCCAAGTGGAATGTGATTGCAGAAGCAGAAAGTCTTGATGAGATTCCTAACATCATCAAAAAAATCAAAGAAAATCCTTACATGTTAAACAAAACTGATGGAGACAGAGTTCAAAATATTGCCGATAATTCTGAGCGAGTTTTTCAATCTGCGACAAAATATCCAGATTCTGACGATGAAGAAAATTATACGCTCGCAGTTGTTGACATTCAGATAAAAGGCAAAGACGAAAGGCTTTCAAATGGATTCGAAGCGGTTCGCCTTCTTCGCCATTACGGAATCCAAAGCGTTATTTTTTCCAGCCACGACACAGGAGCTTGCATTGAACGCGCAATGAGCGATGAAGTCGGCGCAAGAGGATTTGTCTCAAAACTCAGCGATGAAAAACTTCTGCTGGACGCGGTGAATGCCGTTGCTGAGGGAAAAACTTTCATCCAGCCGGATTTGGTTACAAGCCTTTTGAATACACAGAGTATTTTTTCCATACTCACGAAACGAGAAAAGCAGATTGTAAAGTTAATTCAAGACGGGCGTTCAAACTATGAGATTGCACAGTTCCTCGAAATAAAAGTTTCCACGCTTGAAAATTACTTGAGCGTCATTTACGACAAAATCGGCTGCAAAAACAAAGAGATGCTGCTAAAAAAACTTTCATAAAGGCGGTTTTATCTGATGGATTTTTATTCGGCAGAGGCAAAGATTGCGGTTTTCCATTTTATAGAACTTCTTGCGATAATTTCGATTCTCTGCGTTTCTTTTGTAATCATACTTTTGCTTTATATTAAAAAAAATGAAAAAAACAGGCAGCTTGAAAAAAAGAACAAGGAAGAAAGACAGAAAGCAAAGGCAATAATTCAAGTTCAGGAAGATGAGCGAAAGAGAATCAGCCGAGATTTACATGACACTGTAACTCAAGATATAAGAACCGCCCTTCTTTTTTGTTATTATTTATAACCATATTTGAGTACATAATTGTAATAAATAATGACATTTTTACAGACAGTTGAAACATTGAATTTTTATAAGCAATGGCTATAAAAAATCGGATAATTTGCCGTTAAAACCTTTATGAATTTCTCATAAAATATTCCTTTTCTCTTATTGTCGGGTGACCGTGTTTTTGCGGACGCTCTATTAGCGCTGGTGGTAATTTATCATCGAGATGTTCGTGTATAAATCTGTCGAGTGTTCCCCACGTAACACGAAACTCTTTTGAAATAGATAACTTGCTCCTGCCGGCTCTTAAAGCTCGCTTTATTTTATATCGATAAGGAGTTAGCTTATAATACTACGGTTTTTGCCACTTTCTGCGACAAAATTGTTTTCCTGCCTTCCGAGCTCGTGCTAATCCCTGTTTTGTGCGTTCCGACAATAATGAACGTTCAATTTCGGCTGATAAACCGAAAGCGAACGCAAGGACTTTCGATTGTAAATTATCGACAAGTTCAAATCCTTCTTTTATCGTAACGACGCGTACCTTCCTTTCCTACAAATTTTGTAATACATTAAGAATTATTACCAATGATCTACCGAGTCTCGACAGTTCCGTCATGATGATTGTATCATTCGGTTGTACGTTTTTTAATAATTCGCCCAATTTTCTTCTTTCAGGATTTTTCAGTCCGCTTATCGTTCCCTCGATCCAATGCACAGGAGTGAGTTTCATTTTTTTGCAATAACCCTTGATAGCAAGCTTTTGATTTTCTGTCGTTTGCCCACTTGTCGATACGCGAATATACCCATAAATCATATAGCACCTCTATAATCATTTTATGTGGTCATGATTTTAAGGAACGGTTTAATTGTACAGTGGAGGAAAAAATATGCAAATAACACTCGCGTTAACTTTGCAATGGCGTTTTCGAATACTTGTGTTTATTTTAACTTCATTGTCGCACGCAGCAACTCGACAAGCGATGGCTGGCACTATTATAACACCCCAAAATTCGAGTTTTAATCAGGAATGAAGAGTTTTTGTCTACAAGCTGATTGAGAAATCAAAAAAGCTGCAATGCTGTAAAAGAAATGCCTGAACATGCCCTTTAGAGTTCTTGCTTTAGTATAGACAAGCTCGAAACGACCTTTCATTACACTCCAGACAGTTTCTATAATGTTCCTCTGCTCGAGGCAGTCCAATTGCTCTTTTGAAATAAGTCTGTTCATATTCTTTCCGGGTGCATTATGCATAAAAACACATCTTCGGCCATTTCTGAAAGAACTTCCGGCTTGAGCTGATACCCTGCATCCGCAAAAGCCTTTCCGATTATGTCTTTCGTAAGTTTTTGAGCCATTTTACTGTCATGAACGGAATCTGTTGTAAAAGTAAGAGACTCGACAATCATGTCTGCGGTGCAGACTCCGTGCAGCTTAAAGCCGAAAAACCATCCCTTTGTTGACTTTCCACGAGACGCACAGTCCTTTGCGACTTTATGTCGTGAGATTTTATTATTTTTGCAGACTTCGACAGGTGTCGAACCGATGAAATTTGTTTCGCCTGCACATTTTTCCCTGTTTTTTGCAAGAACAGAATTCACGAACAGCATCATCATGGGAAAGGATTTGTTTGTCGCTTTCAAAAAGTTCTCATAGTTCGGAAAATTGGGATATCGTTCCTTCAAATATTCGTTTGCGAATCGGTGAAATGCCTTTAAGTTTGAGAACTGCATGAAAAATCTGTGGATATTCAATGCCATTATATCTTTCATTGAAAGATATCTCTTGAATCCACGTTTTCCATAATAATTTCTTGCAAAATGTTCTACTAAAATTACCCTCAAAGTACTTGAAAAAAGAATCAACAATTCTGTAAACTCCAATTAGGCTGATTTCAGTCATGGCATAATCATTTTTTTTGGTGTGGTAACAAAATTTTAATGGGTTACACCTTTTTTGTAAATCTATTCAAAAATAAGTCGAAATTTGGGCTAACAGTCTCTCTAACAGCGGGTGCAATGTGATATCACGAGACGAAGAAGGAATGTGGGTAGCTACGGGGTTTTAGTATCAATTAAAAGCCGATTGCAACCCATTATATTGATTTTTTTGTTAGTACAGTCAAAGCTCTGGCATCATGAGTGCCTGGCGTCCCAATGTGTCGCAGTAGCTGAAAAACCATAAGACCTGGTATTAGCAAAAGCAAGAGGAAACGGTATAAACGGGCGAGCATTCTGTGGGGCAAAAGAACCCCACTGTACAATTAAACCGTTCCCATATTTGATATAGCTCGCTCTCTCGCTCGTTTCCTGCACGACGATATCAGAATTTAAAATAACATAATGCTCGCCATCAAAGAGGATCTCGTACGTGCACCCTGCACTTATCGCGCCTATACCACCTTGGAATTTACCGACATACACCGGCGCGGCACCGGTACTGGCGTTTCCATCGTATACATTGAGCGTTAGATTATAAGTCCCGCGAACACCCTCCGCCATCGTTATTAAATTTGATATAAATATGTGCGCCGGCTTTTTTTTACAAAACCATTGATTGTAACCGTTTTATCCATCGTATTTGTCGCAGTCGTACAAATACCAAAATTTGCACACTCTCGGAGAATACTGCCCTGCGTGTATACCGGTATACCGGCACTGCCCGCATTGGCGAGTGTTGTGTGTATCTCTGAGCAGGTGGTCGTCATACCATCAGCGTTAATAAAAATTGGCGTGTTTGCGGAACCGATTGCCGGATGTGCTTGTGGTGTGCCGATTCGTTGTGCATACATAGCAAGGGCTGCGTTTGCAGCGTCAATATTTTCACACGGTTTCGGAATCCCGTTGCCGTCGATATATACCGGCTTAGTTTTTGTGCCGGCGGATAACGATGCGCCGTCCGCGCCCAAATGAGCGGCATATTTCGCATCGGCAGATTTTTTTGCTTTACCTACAATCACGTCTTTGAATTTTGCAGCCTTCGTTTTTGTCCCTTGTTCGATGATGATTATATCTTCACCTGATGTATTGTTTGCCGGCGCCGTTGTATATATTTTACCGATTGTTATACCTGCCATGTTTTTACTCCTAAAAAAATTGTTAAACTTTCAATACTTCGCCAGTGCGCATATTCCATCATTGTTTTCACCGAGTATCAATTTTGCATAATCGCTTTTCGGATCTATTTTTTACCCGAAATCGGCTTGCACTTTTCGATGCAGGCTTTTCAAGCGCAATTGTTTTTGTACTGCCGTTGTCATCGCAAAAATGCAAGTACGACACAAACGTATCAGGCTTAAACTGTGCAAAAGTGAATGCACTGTCGGTTGTACCTTTTGCGATTTTTGTTACCGCTTCGCCGCTAAATTCAGAATTGCCGAACCAGCCGTCAAAGACCTGTCCTTCCTTAGATGGGGCTCTTAACGGAAATTCATCGTTTTTCGTATAAGAAGAGGGATTAGCACCATTGTTTGTTCCGCCGTTTAAGTGATAGGTGATGCTGTATCCTCCCGATTCATCTGAACCGTTCCCCCCTCCCGAACCTGCAGAACTAGAAGAACCTAAAGGTTGTTTACATCCAAATAGCATTGCCGTCAATGCTAATCCAAGTACAAGTATTTTTACACTTGTTTTCATTAATGCTTTTTTCATAAGAAAGCTTCTTTACTAGAAACGGACGGTCTTGTTTTGCCGTAAATACGCCACGAGAAAACAAACCGCCCGCCGTTTTTATTAAGAGAAAATATAATTGCATAGAATAAAAAAGAGATGAGATTAGTATTGTATTGTAAGTTTGAATTTACATTAGAGGTAAACACCGCTTTGTTCCGGTTCGGAGAAAACACATTTCGCATACACAAGAAAAACACGGATAAACCTCCTATCAATAAATAGTTATACAATACCTTTGCCGCCTGTCGTCCTTTGCTGAAGGTGGTAAACAGTGTAAGTCCCTACCGGCAATGCGGTAAACATAATCACTGTGCCTTGTGTAACTTTGCCGCTTGCAGGATTTGCACTCATTGTTCCGCGTTCTCCTGCCGTCACCTCTACGGTAAAAGATTCGGAAACAGGCGGTTGCCCCGGCGTGCCGGGATTCAGGCATCCTGTAATTCCTATCACCGCGATGGCAAGCGCCAACGCAAGTATTCCTGTTTTTCTTAACGCTTTCATGTTTTTCCTCCTGCGTAAGTTAGTTTTATGTTAAACCGCAAGTTTACGCACAACTTGTTGGCTTGGAAAAACTTTAAAACAAAAAAAAGACTGCCATGCCATGGACGCTTTTTTTTCGCACTCGGACACGACGGTCTTTTTTTGCTATATAAAATTTTTTAAAGAAAGGATGTTCTGTTCAAGATTGTGTTTCTTCTCAAAACTCTTGTCAACATTTTTTCAATGTCTTCATATTAATACTACCTTTCGAATTTTGCAAATGGTAAATAGGGGGGGGTATTATTTACAATTTATCCCTTCGTAAAAAAAAGTTTTAAATTAAATGTCTAGGAACAAATTTCTGTGATATAGTAAGTTAAATTATAGGTTTTAGAATGTGGCAGGGATTGGAAGGACGACGAAGACGTTCCGAAGCGTAGCGAAGGAATGGAGCGAGAGCGGAATCCTGGAAAGCCCGATTTTTGCGAAATGAAACGAAGTGAAATGCAGCAAAAAGCCACCCGAATTAAAAAGTTCGACTTTCAGCCTGATAAAAAAAGTCCCACAAGATGCGGGACTGTAGTCAAATGACTTCGGCATTTAGCCTTATTGTGATTTGATTTCTGTAATCAAGATAACATTGCCTGCAATTTTTTGCAAGCACATTTTTTATTAAGGATTTTAAAAATTATGAAAACACTTGGACTCGACATAGGAACAAATTCCATAGGCTGGGGAATTGTTGACGAAACAGCAAGCAAAATAGAAGACTGCGGCGTGTACATTTTCCCTGAAGGCGTAAAAAAAGAAAAAGGAAACGAAAGCTCCAAAGCGGCGGAGAGGACAAGTTTCCGCCTTGCCCGGAGATTAAAATTCAGAAGAAAACTTAGGAAATACGAGACGCTAAAAGTCCTCATCAAAAACAAAATGTGTCCTCTTTCTATGGAAGAACTCGAAAAATGGCGGAAACAAAAAATATATCCGACTTCAAGAGATTTTTTAAACTGGTACCGGACCGACGAAGTAAAAAACTGGGAGCCATATTTCCTCAGGAAAAAATGCGTTGAGCAAAAAGCCGAGCCGAATGAAATCGGGCGCGCACTGTATCACATTGCACAACGGCGCGGATTTTTAAGCAACAGAAAAGAAACAACAAAAGCGTCGGAGGGGACGGTTTCAAAAAGCATAGACGAACTTTCTTCACTTATGGGCGACAGAACGCTCGGTCAGTATTTTTACGAATTAAAACAGTCCGGCGAAAAAGTACGCGGAAAATACACATCGAGAAAAGAGCATTACGAAAAAGAATTCAACAAAATATGCGAAGTTCAGGCTATCTCGCCTGAATTGAAAGACGATTTATACAAGGCAATCTTCTTTCAACGAAAACTTAAATCACAAAAATTTCGCGTGGGAAAATGTACATTTGAAAAGAGTAAGCCACGTGCCCCAATCTCTCATTTTGAGTTTGAAGAATTCAGAATGCTTTCCTTCATCAATTCTATAAAACTTGCAAAAAATTCCGGGGAAGATGAAAACTGCGATTTTGATTTTCTTACGGAAGAAGAAAAAGAAATTATAAAACCGCTATTTTTTAGAATTTCAAAGCCTTCTTTTCAGTTTGCAGACATCGAAAAAAAATTAAAAGGCAAGAACGAGTTTTGGAAATTCAACTACAGAAAAGACACGAACGTTGCAGGCTGCCCTGTTTCTGCCGGATTAAAAAATATTTTCGGCGACGACTCTTCCTATGAAAGCTGGAAAGACAAAAAAATCGGGCAATACGACATGTGCGACATCTGGCACGTCCTTTTTGATTTTGACGATGAAGAAAAATTGCTTGAATTTGCAAAAGAAAAACTTTTTTTGAACGATGAAACGGCAAATAAATTCTGTGCAATCAGAATTCAGCAAGGCTACGCAAATTTAAGCCTCAAGGCAATCCGTAAAATAACTCCTTTTTTAAGGAAAGGCTACATCTATTCTACCGCAGTTTTTCTTGCAAACATTCCGACAATGATTGGACAAAATACATTTTTGCAGAATGAAAAAGAAATTGAAGATTCTGTAAAAAATATAATCGGAACGCTCAAAGATAAAAACAATATAATCGTTCTTGCAAACCGCTGTCTTGAGTCTGCGTTCAAAGATAAAGACAATGATTTTAGGTTTGAAGAATGGGACAAATCGATTGTGGAAAATTCCGCACAGGACTTGTTTGGAAAGAAAAAGTGGAACGAATATGACGAAGAAAAACGTAAAGACATAATTTTGCAAGTTTCCGAAAAAGTTGAAGACAATTTAAAAATTGCCGTCGGAAAAAATCCGAACGACTACAAATATCAGCTTTTGCGCACTGACGACTTGATTTTGGACTACCTCAATCAAAAAGGATTTACTATAAATGGAAAACTATATCACCCGAGCGACACAGATTACAACTTTGAAACGCCAGTTCCGGCAGAAGACGGGAAAATATACCTTGCATCACCTCGCTCACCGAGCGTAAAAAATCCTGTAGTGATGAGAGCTTTGCACCAACTCAGGAAACTTATGAACTATCTTATAAAAACCGGAAAGATAGACAGTTCTACGAGAATAAATGTGGAGCTGGCGAACGAGGTAAACGACAAAAATCAGCGGAAGGCTATCGAAGAATTTGTGAGGGCGAACGAAAAAAATAATGCTGACGCAAAAAAGAAAATAGAAGAACTTTGCGTCGAAGCGGGATTCAAAATCGTTCCGACAGATTCTGATGTCAAAAAATTCAGACTCTGGAAAGAACAAAATGAAACTTGCCCTTACACGGGAAAGCACATAAGTTTTACAGATTTGTTCGGACCGCTTCCTAAATTTGACTTTGAGCACACAATTCCAAGAAGCCTGTCTTATGACGATTCCCTTGAAAATCTTACACTTTGCGAAAGCGACTTCAACCGAAACGTAAAAAAACAGAAACTTCCTTCGGAACTTCCGAATTTTGAAGAAATAAACAAGCGATTCCAAAAATTTTATGAGGACAAAATCGACAACTACTTGAGAATAATTGAACTCAACACAAAACGTGGAGGCTCATACGAAGACCCTGCTGCAAAAGATGCACGAATCGTGAAAAAACACAAGGCAGAGTACGAGCTTGACTATTACAAAGGAAAATTAAAGCGTTTTTCAGCGACAGAAGTTACTTCAGGTTTTAAGCACAGCCAACTAAATGACACTCGTATCATTACAAAATTTTCTCTTTCGTATTTGAAGGGAGTCTTTGGCTATGTTCAGCCCGTAAAAGGTTCTATGACAGACACCTTCAAAAGGCAGTGGGGTTTGATGGAACGAGATGAGGTAAAAGACCGCTCAAACCATATACATCACACTGTGGATGCTTTGACAATCGCCTGCATAAATCGTGGAAAATTCAATCTGCTGTCGGAGGCAATCAAAAACAGCTCTGACGGAAAGCATCTGAAATTTCCAAAACCGTGGGAGACGTTTGGCACAGACGTTCTTAGTGCCGTTCAATATATAATTCCCAAAATTTTTTCAGAAGAAAACTCGTTGAGGCAGTCAAAGAAAATCATGCGAAATCGGGATGGAAAGCCTGTCTTGAAAAACGGAAAACCTGTATTTGTTCAAGGGGCGACCGCGCGAGGTTCTTTGCATAAGGACACCTTCTATGGTTGCATAAAAACCGTTCCCGAAAAGGGCGGAAAATCTGAGACGATATATGTGCAAAGAATTCCGGTTTCAACGCTGGACGAAAAAAGTGCGGAGAAAATCATCGACAAGGGGATAAGAGAAACTTTTAAAAAGAATCTTTCAGACGGAATACAAACGCTGCAAGATATTCAAACAAGCGGAATCCTGCTGCCGTTTAAAAGTGACGGAAGAGATGTTTTTGTAAAACGGGTGAGGATAAAGGCGCAGCCGACCTCGCCGATCACTTTGAAAAAACACCACAATGTGATTTCAAAAAATCCTAAAGACTACAAACAAAATTATTATGTTGTAAACGACGAAAACTATCTTCTTGCCATTTACAGAGGGAAAGACGAAAAAGGAAAGGACGTTTCAGACTACAAAATTTGCAATTTGCTTGACGCTGTAAAAAGTAGACAGAACAAGACTGAACTCTACCCTGATTTTAAAGAGAAAAAAGGCATTAACCTGAAATTGTACAAGGTCCTAAAAATCGGAAAGACTGTGATTCTGCAAAACGACGTTCAAGAAGATGTATTTGCTTTGCCAAAAGAAAAATTCTGGAAGAGACTGTACAGAATCGCAGGGCTTGCAACTTCAGGAAATGATATTCACATAAAACTTGTCCACATCATAAGTGCAGAACCTTGGGAATATATGAAAGGTGAAAAAGATTTAAATGCAGGCATAGAATGTCTTCTTTATTTACAATCAAATTTTAAGGGGCTTATTGAAGGACAGGACTTTACAGTTTCGCCTATAGGAGAAATTATACGAAAGTAAGGAGTTTGTAAAAGGTGTAAGCGTTTCACGCAAAAATAAAACTGAACATATCGATTTTTTTGTCCGATAGTTAAAGTATGGTTAAACGAACACTGTTTTTCTCGCACGCTGTTTGTTTAAGCGCAAGGCACAAGCAGCTTGTCATTTTCAGTAAAGAAACTCAAGAAGAAACCTTAGTTCCAATCGAGGACATAGGTTTTGTGATTGTGGAAAATGCACTCGTCTCGCTTACAATTACTTTAATAAACGAACTCACGGACAATAACTGTGCTCTTATCTTTTGCAATGAAAAGCACCTACCCTTTTCAATGACGATGCCACTTGACTGCAACGAAATCCAATCGCAACTTTTTTCAGCCCAGATAAACGCTAAACTTCCTGTCAAAAAAAACTGCTGGAAGCAGATTGTGGAATACAAGATAAAAAATCAGGGACTTGTTCTTAAAAAATACGATTTGAACTTTGCGAGGCTTGTTGATTTTTCAAAATGCGTAAAAAGCGGCGACTCGACGAACATGGAAAGTCAGGCAGCAAAATTTTACTGGGACAATCTTTTTGGAAAGAGATGGTGTCGCGACCGTTTTGGAGATTTTCCGAACAATTATTTAAATTACGGATATGCGATTTTGAGAGCCGCAACCGCACGCGCATTGGTCGGTTCAGGTCTTCTGCCTACGCTAGGAATCCATCATCACAATAAATATAACGCATATTGCCTCGCCGACGATTTGATGGAGCCTTACAGACCTTTTATCGACGATGAAGTAATAGAATACATTTCGACAAATCCGGATGAAAAAGAGCTCGGAGTGGAATTCAAAACAAAGATTTTGAAAGTCCTCACGCGCGATGTAAAAATGGGAAACTTGACAAGACCGATGATGGTAGCCCTTTCAATGACAAGTTCGTCGCTGGCAAACGCTCTTTCAAACGAATCTGAAAAATTAAAATTGCCGGATTTTGTATGATATGAGTTTTGACCGGATAAACGCTTATAAGATAATGTGGATTTTCTGTATGTTTGATTTACCGACAAACACAAAACCTCAGCGCAAACGAGCGAGCGAGTTTCGTAAGAACTTGTTGGAAGATGGTTTTGAGATGATGCAGTTCAGCGTTTACAAAAGATTCTGCGGAAGCAGAGAATCGTGCGAAGTTCACGAAAATCGAATAAAAAAATGGCTTCCGAGGGAAGGAACTGTAAGCATTTTGAAATTTACAGACAAACAGTTCGGTGAAATTCTGACATTTATCGGTGAAATCCCCCAAAAAAAAGAAAAAACACCGCAACAACTCCAATTGTTTTAACGTCGGCACTTGAAAAAGCTAAAAAGCAGAAAAAACAGGCTACGGCGTAAAAAAAACAAAGAAAAGCGCATAAAAACGTAACTTTTCCTCATTTTTTTTACACTGTAAACCAGTCTAAATCTTTGCATAATATGGTTTTATAAAACTCATATTATTTTACATCAAAGATAGAAATCAAACCACAACGCGTAGCGCACCGCGTCCATCGTGTGGTCGATTATTTTACATCAAAGATAGAAATCAAACCACAACATGAAATAGAAAATAAACTCTACGAAGCGAATTATTTTACATCAAAGATAGAAATCAAACCACAACCTTTAATTGTTGCTGGGTTTTTGATTGTGGATTATTTTACATCAAAGATAGAAATCAAACCACAACAAGGAGTGTTTGATTATGGAAAAAATCTACATTATTTTACATCAAAGATAGAAATCAAACCACAACTAAAATTAAAAGCGGTGTTAACATAGTCGGATTATTTTACATCAAAGATAGAAATCAAACCACAACGATACCTTTTTTATTATTATTTTTGTTATTATTATTTTACATCAAAGATAGAAATCAAACCACAACCGTTCTCCAGCAATCACAAACTACTGACGATTATTTTACATCAAAGATAGAAATCAAACCACAACTGTAAACCTGACAAGGATATTTTATTTGGTATTATTTTACATCAAAGATAGAAATCAAACCACAACTGATGGGCAAGACTACATATCTGAAATTAAATTATTTTACATCAAAGATAGAAATCAAACCACAACAGCGTCAACGGTCGTAAAAAATGTTTAAGGATTATTTTACATCAAAGATAGAAATCAAACCACAACATACCGTGTATAATATAGAAAGTTTTTTTAATTATTTTACATCAAAGATAGAAATCAAACCACAACACGCCTGTTAATAACAATCATTTTAACTTCATTATTTTACATCAAAGATAGAAATCAAACCACAACCAGCAATCGTTTCAGCGGTTGGGGCAATAATTATTTTACATCAAAGATAGAAATCAAACCACAACGGGTTTGTTCATTTATTTTCTATGAAAGAAATTATTTTACATCAAAGATAGAAATCAAACCACAACCAGGTGTGTTCAGTGGACGATAGATTTTTTATTATTTTACATCAAAGATAGAAATCAAACCACAACTATTTTGGGTTCGTTGCGTACATTCAAGGAATTATTTTACATCAAAGATAGAAATCAAACCACAACCGTCGCTTGCTTTTGAAAAACCGCCTGCTTATTATTTTACATCAAAGATAGAAATCAAACCACAACTATAAAAACCGCCGTCGAAAAAGCGATAGAATTATTTTACATCAAAGATAGAAATCAAACCACAACCAGGTGAGTTGTTGCCTGATGGAAGCCGTGATTATTTTACATCAAAGATAGAAATCAAACCACAACGATTTTTGATACCTTTTTTGATACCTTTTATTATTTTACATCAAAGATAGAAATCAAACCACAACCAGGTGTGTTCAGTGGACGATAGATTTTTTATTATTTTACATCAAAGATAGAAATCAAACCACAACTATTTTGGGTTCGTTGCGTACATTCAAGGAATTATTTTACATCAAAGATAGAAATCAAACCACAACCGTCGCTTGCTTTTGAAAAACCGCCTGCTTATTATTTTACATCAAAGATAGAAATCAAACCACAACCGTCGCTTGCTTTTGAAAAACCGCCTGCTTATTATTTTACATCAAAGATAGAAATCAAACCACAACCTTGAGTATTTGAATATGGGTTATATCGAAATTATTTTACATCAAAGATAGAAATCAAACCACAACATTTCTGCGATTTCAGTTATTCATATTCAGATTATTTTACATCAAAGATAGAAATCAAACCACAACCTTTAATTGTCGCTGGTCTTTTAATTGTGGATTATTTTACATCAAAGATAGAAATCAAACCACAACTCTGCTAAGTATGAGGTTGACGCCGATGCGATTATTTTACATCAAAGATAGAAATCAAACCACAACTACATTCACTCAAGCACGTTGGTTTGATGATTATTTTACATCAAAGATAGAAATCAAACCACAACCATAGTTTTCTAAAGCATTTTTTACCGCTCATTATTTTACATCAAAGATAGAAATCAAACCACAACAGTTGTTCCATTTCTTCTGTGGTCCACTCGATTATTTTACATCAAAGATAGAAATCAAACCACAACCTTCCAGCGCCCTCTCTTGCTCCGCCCCTAATTATTTTACATCAAAGATAGAAATCAAACCACAACATACCTTTTTATTAATTTTTTATTGTTTTTATTATTTTACATCAAAGATAGAAATCAAACCACAACCATATCCGGTATATGGTCACATAACTGTCGATTATTTTACATCAAAGATAGAAATCAAACCACAACCAGTAGGAATATCTTTAATAATTCCATAAATTATTTTACATCAAAGATAGAAATCAAACTACAACACTACTATGTTACGGACTCTTAATTCTTCGATTATTTTACATCAAAGATAGAAATCAAACCACAACTATTGTTTTGTACGCATTACAAAAAGTGCATTATTTTACATCAAAGATAGAAATCAAACCACAACATACGACTTACACATTCGTTGCAGGTGGTCATTATTTTACATCAAAGATAGAAATCAAACCACAACCTTTTTACGTTCCCAGATTCAGATGTTACGATTATTTTACATCAAAGATAGAAATCAAACCACAACCGTATTTATATTTATTCCGCCTGATTTTTGATTATTTTACATCAAAGATAGAAATCAAACCACAACTAAAATGCTATTGACAGTGGTTGGCTTGTATCGGTTATCAGCAATTTTCAGATCCCCGACACGACAATTCTCCTGTTACATAGATAAGTTCCCAAATATGAGATACAATGAATGCGATATCGCATATTTTCGTAAAATGGGTTATTGAGCAGATGTCCCCATCTTAAGCTTTTCTGCAAACACCTGCAAAAATATTTTATGGAGAACTGTTATGAAAATCGAACACATCGCCATGTATGTAAATGATTTAGAAAAAGCAAAAGATTTTTTTATCGAATATTTTGGCGGACGAGCAAATGCCGGTTACCACAATAAAACTACAGATTTTCGTTCGTATTTTATAAGTTTTGATGGTGGTGCTCGGCTGGAAATAATGAACAAGCCCGAAATATCGGATCCAAAAAAACTTCCGACACGCACTGGGTATGCGCACATCGCTTTTTCAGTCGGCAGCAAAGAGGCAGTAGATGAACTGACCGAAAAGCTAAGACATGCGGGATTCAGCGTTGCAAGCGGTCCTAGAACAACAGGCGACGGATATTACGAAAGCTGCATCGTTGCGTTTGAAGATAATCAGATTGAAATCACAGTGTAGCTAATAAGAAAAAAAGCTGTATCCGCAAACTGTTTTTTACAGTACCGATGTAGGCATCAATACGACACAACATTGGAACGTTTTCTGCAAATTTTTGCGGTTTTCACTGTGTACTTACAAATGGAAAATCACCGTCAGTTTTTAGAATCTTCCCACAATTTTCTATATAAGCCCTCTTCTTTTATCAGATTGCCGTGTGTGCCGCGCTGAACAATGTGCACATTTTCGATTACCAGAATTTGGCCGGCGTTGCGGAGGCTTGTCAGCTTGTGAGCAATCATGATGACGGTTTTATCTTTGAGCAATTCCTGTAAGGCGGCTTGTATTTTGGCTTCGTTTTCGGCATCGACATTGTCGGTTACCGTTTTTTTTTCAGCCGACCATGCAGCTATTATGCAAACGATTGAGTTCATAAGTAAAAACTTACACAAAAGACTTCCGTTTGAAATGCTGTAGCAAAGCCAACCGAATATCATGGCAATTGCTTTGTCAACAATATTCGCCGGAATTCTTGGCAGAAGAGCCGAAATAAAAACCGGCAGATTTGTGCTTTTTAAAAGCGAGTACATAAATCGGACTTGGGATGTTTCCTTATAGTTTGCTAATATATTCATAACGGTAAAAATAGTGGCTCCTTCAAAACTGATTATGAGGGAAATCAAAAAAATAAGAAAAACAATGTCAATCAAACCGATTTTTTTGTGGCGCAGAATATAAAATCGGATTATAAAAACAATTGAAAAACTGCAAATCGACCAAAAAAGCGAATATGGCGAAAAATGATAGACAAATACGGAAACAGTGTGAAAGACAGCCGCACAGACAATTCCCGAAGTAAGTGAAAAAAATGCTGCCGTAACGGTAAAAATCGTGTCCATATAGAACGGAAGTTGGAAGTGTGAATTAAAATAATGAGGACCGAGATTCATAAGTCCAAAAATAACGCCCAAAAGGATTGGAAAAAGCATATTTAAGAAAGTCGGGCAGCCGTTGCTGCCCTCAAAAATATTTTTAGCTTGTGAAGTTTTTCTGTGCATGGCGGAATTTTAGCATGAAAAGACAAAAATTTCATCTTTATTTTCGGAGAAAAAAGTAGACAAACTGGATTTTTAGTAATTTCGCTGAAAAAAAAATCTCTCCCGATATTTTATGTTTCAGTTTAAGCTGCCGGTTTTAATAAGCCGGCTTAAAATGTGCGCACGTAAACGAGTGTGTGTATGAGCCCGTGCGTAAGCCCATACACACCATCCTGTCGATAGTCTATATCACCGCCGTCCATGGCGGTGACTGACACAAATTGCATCTGAAAACTGCACACGGACGTGCGTTTTTAATCTGGTCTGCAAACCAACCGTAAGCCAAAACTGGCTTGCTTGTATGAGGGACCTTCATGCCAACGCCGCGCACGAGTACAATGAGCCGCCGCGCAAGATGCGGGAAGCAGGGAAGCCAGGCCCAGCCGCCCCGGTCGGGTCCTGCCCGCCCGCAGGCGTATCACTAGTATACCAGTCCCAGCACCACTCCTCTACGTTCCCGCACATGTCGTATAACCCGTAGCCGTTCGCTTTCTTCTTCTTCACTTCATGCGTTATATCATTTTCTTTGCCATACCACGCATAGTCTCCAAGCTCACTTTTGGTATCTGTTCCTGCCCATTTATCGCTTGTTCCGCCCATGGCAGCCCATTCCCATTCCGCCTCCGTCGGTAACCGGAATCCGTTTTTACTCCAGTCGCATACGGCATTATCCCAATCACTGTTCTGCGATGTCGGTATGGCGGCAAAGGTCAGTGTATCGAAGTTTACGCCGCTTACCGTGTAACACGGCTCAAGATTGCACGCTTTACTCAGCTTATTGCAAAATGCTATACAAGCATACCAGTTTACGCTCTCTACCGGCCGCTTCTCCTGCACTTCGTCCCAGTGAGGTTGTTTGTTGTTGTCGTTGGGGTCTCCATTAAGATAGCTCGGATTATTCCCCATCACCGCCTGCCACAGCTCCTGCGTTACCTCCGTCTCTCCTATCAGGTATGCACTTAAGCTTACCGTATGCGGTTGATTGTTGCTTTCATCGTTATGCCCTATAGTTTTATCTGTTACGGCTTTGATATCTTTCATCAGAAAACCGATGCCGTTTACCGAATAACCCATACCTTTTATAAAGCTCACCTTTATCTCAGTATCTTCCGTTACCTTTACTTTTGCGGTCTTGTTGTAGACTGTTCCGCTACCGGGTTCAAAACTGCCGTGTGAAAGCGTCCATTTGTCTGCCGCATAACCTTCATCCGGTATTGCCGTAAAGGTTACGATCTTTTCCTGCTCAACATTGTCGCCCGAATGGATTTCGATGCCGTCGACCGTTGCTTTGAGTGTTCCGTTTGCCGGTGTGCCGTCTACCCCGAAGGTTATGAAATTTCCAATTCTCTTAAACGTTACTTTCACTTCCGTTTCGGTGCTTACCGTTATTGTCGCCGTTGCGCTGCCGGTCGTTCCCGTATTGGGCTGCAAGGCTGATGCGGGCGTTACTGTCCATGTGTCTATCTTATAGCCTGTACCCGGCACTGCTGTAAAGACGATTTTACTGCCTTCCGGCACCTGATTGTCCGACGGGATTTCGGGAAATGCCGTTACCGTGCCGGTTGAGGGTACTGTAAGCGTTACCGTGCGCTTGGTGATAAGAGCCGGATCGTCTTCTGCAAAGACAGCTTTTACCTTCGCCGCCCGCTTTACCGTAAGCTTGTACGTAAGCCCGGCGACACCGGTATCGGTTCCGTCAAGTTCCCACTTTGCAAGCTTGTAGCCTCTAAGAGGCGTTGCCGTAAAGGCAAGCTCGGTACCTTCGGCAACCAGCTCGTCTGCAGGCAGTGCAGGCGTTACCGTAACATTGCCGCCGAGGGTGTTTTCAAGCTTTACTATGAACTTATTAACCGCAGGCGGAGGGGTAGGCGCCGGCTTATTGCCGTCCGCATCATTCTGACAGCCGGTAAACAGCAGTGCGACAAGCAGCACAAAAGCTGCTCCCAAAAAGGCATGTGCTTTTTTATTGTTGGTTGTTTTCATTAAAAACCTCCTTAAAAATTATTTTGGATTGAATCAGTCTCAATCCGCAAGGACATTCAGATTATCCGCACAAAAGATGCGGCATTCTCGAATTACCGTTCCGGATACCCTCGAACGATGTTTCGAGACAGTCTCGAACACTGCTTCGACGCACCGCCGAACTATGCTTCGAGATACTCTCGGTCTATGCTGCAGCAGTCAACGCTTTATTGAATCTTCCGTTTTTAAGCGTTTTGCCGGACTTATTTGAACCGTTATCATAAAAGTGCAGACCTAAGAACCCGAAAAATATTGTACTCGCCGCAATAAAAGCGGTTAGTATTCGTAAAAAACTTTTCATTTTTTCACGCAAACTGCGTTTTTTTTATTTTTTTCTACCTTGATAGAATAAAATCCCGCATTATTACTTTAATTTTTTTTCCGCCACAACTTGAACTGCTGTCTGCAAAGTTCTGAAGTATCATAGCGAGCGTTATTTTCCAAAAGAAAACGCTCTACAATTTCTTTCTCAACAGGATTCGGTATTAAAATTGCAAGTTCTTCTTTTTCAAATCTGTCTTTTGAAATGTATTTGCAGATGATTTCTATGGAGGAAGATGAATTGTTTTCTGTTTTTTCAAAACCTGAATAAAAAATATCTTTTAAAAGTGAGGCAACTTTTGAAGGCTTTATTTTTAATTTTTCCGCAATTGAATATAATTGTATTAAAGAAATAGAAAAAGTTGAAAATTCACCGAAAAAACCGCAAACATTTTTTATAAAAGCAAGCTCATAAAAAACTATTTTTCTATATTCTGATTTGGAGACATTTAAAAGTCCGCGTTCCAAAATATAACTTGAAAGGAAATTTCCTTTCTCAAACTCTCCGACTGCCATAAAATCATCCCCCGCGCTTTATCGCTTTGCGAAAGCCTGCCGACTGATTCTGTGCCAATTATAAAATTCTTGTGATTACGGCGGTAGATATATGGCTTTGGGAAATTATGTGAGTCAACTCATTTTTTTTGAAGAATTTTTAAAGATGTTATTAAAGTTATATTTATTTTTTATCAGTAAAATTTATTTTATGTCTTGCCCTTATATAGATATAGTTTTCGCATTTTTACTTGGACACAAACCTTTATCTCTTTATAAAATTGAGTCTTTCAAGGCGGTCCAAAATCAATTCGACAATCTCGTCTGGGGTATATTTTGAAGTGTCTACTACTAAATCAACAAAATCGTATTTTCCATTGTCAATTCCATAGAGTTTTAAATATCGGCGGCTATCTTCGCTATCGCGCATCGCTGTAAAACGCTTTATTTCATCTAAATCCCCACCTTCTCTATTAAAAACCCTTTGAGCGCGAATTTCATCACTCGCAAGAAGATAAATTTTAAAATCGGCTTCTTTTAGCATCCAAATTGCAAGTCGACTGCCCAAAACACAACTTTCTTTTAAAGCAAGTTCAACTTGATGTTTGTCCACATATTCATCGTAGCTGTCGTCGTTCTTTGCGTTTTCTATAACTTGAGCAAGTGTAAGTCCTTTTTCTAACGCCAACTGTCGAAAAGTGTAATTTATAAGTTTTATTCCAAGTTTTTCGCTCAAAAGAGTTGAAACAGTCGTGTTTCCGCAGCCAGATTTTCCGCTGACGGCAATTCTAAGTTCTTTATTCAATTTCATGAGAAATTCCTCTATTCAATATTTTTCGCCTGCTCTCTTATATTTTCTAAAGCATCCTTTGCATTTACAACCATTTCGCCAACTTCAATAAACTGATTTTTTGAGCCAATCGTGTTTATCTCTCTATTTGTTTCCTGACAGATAAAATCGATTCTCTTTCCAGGAATTGGATTTTCGTTTAATTCTTTTTTCAGTGCGCATAGATGGCTTTGCAAGCGGATTATCTCTTCGTTTATCGTATACTTTACCATCATCGCGGCAACTTCCGTCATGATTCGGTTTTCGTCGACGCTATCTTTTAAAAGTTCATTAAAGCGTTGCGTTATCTGCTCTTTAAATTTTTGCTCCATCTTTGGCTGCCATTCCTTAAAAAAACAAGCGGCATTTTCAAGAATGCTGAGTTTTTTGAGCAAATCGACTTTTAAGTTTTCGCCTTCCCTTTTTCTGTCTTCAATAAATCTTTCAAAAACTTCTTCAAAAACAGGCTCTATCTTTAGCCAATAGTTCTCTGCATCGTATTGGTGCGTTATATTTAAAACTCCGTCTTGGTTTATAATAAGGGAAAGAGGAATTTCTGATTTTAAACCGAGGGCTTCGCTTATCTTTAAAATCGCATCTCTGTACATTATTGCAGCAGCAGGGTCAGGATTAACTTTTGCAGTTGAACTCATATCCTTTACCCTGATAGACAAATCGATTTTTCCGCGGACAATTTCCTGTGAAATTCGCTTTCGTATTTTTGCTTCCAGCGGATTTAAAAAAGATGGAATATTCACAGATAAATCCAAAAATCTGCTGTTTACAGATTTTATCTCCACGCTTATCTGTGTATTTTCTAAAATAACTTCTTTAAAGCCGTAACCTGTCATGCTGTTCATTTTACGCTTCCTTGTCTTTTAATTTTTGAATGAGTCCAGTTCCAACCTGCCAGTTGTTTCCGGCTCCCATGGTTACAAAGATATATCCGTTTTTAAAAGAGTCGCCGCTAGGCTCGCAAAGCATTTTGTATGCACATTCGATTGCTTCATCAAATTCTTTGCAATAAATTACATCGCGATGATATTTTTTTGTGTGTTCTGCAAGGATTTTTCCGTCAACTTTTGCATCTAAAGGATTTTCCCTCGCACTCCCATATATTTTGTTGATTATGACCTTGTCTGCACTTTCAAAACTCTTTGCAAAATCTTCCAGCAAAGCAGAAGTTCTACTGTAAGTATGGCTCATAAAATCTACGATTATTTTGTAATCTTTATAAAAATCTCTAAATCCTGCCAGAGTAGTTTTTATTGCAGTAGGATGATGACCATAATCGTCTATAAAAATAACATCTTGTCCAAGCGGAGTTTTTGCCCGTCCAGTAACTTCGCTACGCCTTTTTCCGCCCGTAAAGGCAAGAAGACCTTTTTTTATCGCTTTTTCGTATTCAATAGGATTTTTCCCAGCCGTTTTTAAAAGCTCAATATTCAAAGCAATAGCTGCGACAGCATTTTTTACATTGTGAGTGCCTGGAACACAAATTGCACATTCGCCTATCGCATTTATGCTAAAAAACTGTTTGCCGTTTTCAATCTTTTCAAAGTTTATTTTATATTCACCTTGTGCATCAAAACCATAAGGAATGAGTTTTATATCTGCTCTTTTTTCTAAAACGATTTTTGAAACTTCCACCGCACCTCTGTCATCCGCACAAAAGATTAAGGTTCCGCCTTCTGGCAATTTTAAGGCGTAGTCAACAAAAGCATCTCTTATATCAGCATAAGTCGGATAATAATCCTGATGATCGCTTTCTACAGAAGTTAAGATTATGATTTTTGGGCAAAAAGACATAAAATGCCTTTGATATTCGCAGGTTTCTGCGATGAAAAACGATTTTTGTTCGCTATCGAGTTTTTCTAAATTTTCGCTTGTATAAGTGCAACCGTTAAAAGATGAAATGATGCTTCCTGCAAGAACCTGACCAGCTAAATTGAGCTCTTTAAATATTGTACCGCAAAGTCCAGTGGTTGTTGTCTTTCCGTGAACACCACAAACTCCACAACTAAAAACATTTTGTGAATACGAACCCAATGCCTGTGTATAAAGCATTATAGGAATATTCTTTTTTACCGCTTGTTTTAAATCTGGATTAACTTCTGGATTATACGCTGAAGAATAGATGACAAGTTTTATATCGTCAGTTATGTTTGAAGCCGAAAAAGACTTTGGTTCAATATTCAGTTTTTCAAGAATTTCATCTGTGTAAAATCTTTCTTCAACATCGCTACCAGTTATTATTGCGCCTCTCGCATGCAAAATTTCAACCAGGGCAACGACACCGGTTCCTTTTATTCCAACACAGTGAATATGGACTCCCTTTAACTGTGCGGGAAGTTTTTGTAAATTCATATCATTCAATCCTTAAATCGCCCTATTGTACTTCAAAAAGACTGAAAATTTCAATCAATGACAAAAAAGCATTGTCAATCGCAAGCAAAATGCAAATCTCATTCTTCATCGTACTTTTCCATGATTTTTCAAACACCCTTAAAAAAAGGCTCAAAGCACAAAACAAAATGATATTTTAACATTGTAAAATTTGTTGTATAATTGCCCTAAAGGTACACAAATATGCTAAATACAAATAACAATGCAGCGCATCTGCGCAAAGACATTCTTACGGAAATTGCACGCTTGCAATTAGCAGGCAAACTCTCTGATCCAAAAACAGTTGATGAGATTGAAAAAATTCCGTTTCAGATTATTCCAGACGATTCAATTCCTGTTATGGGTTCACTCGAAAAAGACCGTGAAATCATAAAAAACAGAATTGTAGCAAACCTTGGTCATTCTTTAGAAGACTACGATGAGTCAAAAAGCCTTTCTGAATATGTAAAAGAAGCATACGAAAGAGAGCGCCCAACCTGGCCAATACTGACCATGATTCAAAGTGCCTGCAATGCCTGTGTAAAGCCTCAGTATTTTGCAACAGATGCTTGCCAAGCCTGTCTTGCTCGTCCGTGCATGGTAAACTGTCCAAAACAAGCGATTGAAGTTACAGACCGTGCGCGAATCGACCCTAAAAAATGTATAAATTGTGGTCTTTGTGCACAAAACTGTCCTTATCACGCGATAATAAAGACAGTTGTTCCTTGCGAAGAAGCCTGTCCTGTTGGGGCAATTTCTAAAGGCGAAGACGGAAAAGAGACAATCGATTTTGAAAAATGTATTTTCTGTGGAAAATGTATGTCTAACTGTCCGTTCAGTGCAATGATGGGAAAATCTCAACTTTTTGACGTTATAAAACACATAATGAATAATAAAAAATTGATTGCTCTTTACGCTCCAGCGATTGGCGCTCAATACAGGACAAAACAGGGGCAACTAGAAAATGCACTTTTAGAATCTGGCTTTTTTAAAGTTATGGAAGTTGCAATGGGTGCAGACATAACCGCAGACAATGAAGCGAGAGAATTTGAAGAGCGCATGGAGCGGGGCGATAAGATGATGACGACAAGTTGTTGTCCTGCCTATGTTAGAGCAGTAAATATCCACGTTCCAGAATTGAGTCCTTGTATTTCAGAAACAAAATCTCCTATGATTTACACTGCTCAGGTTGCAAAACAAGCATACCCAGACTGCATAACAGTTTTTATTGGACCATGCCTTGCAAAAAGAAGAGAAGGATTTGATAACGAAATAATCGATTATGTTCTTTCCGTTGATGAGGTAAATGCTTTATTTACAGCAAAAAATATAGACCTTGCAAAGATGCCTGTTACAAACGAACAAGCGTTAAAATACATTCCGACCGTATCTGGAAGAAATTTCGCTAAAACAGGTGGAGTTGCAGAGAGCGTAAGGGTTCGTTTAAAGGACAAATCATATTTGCGTCCAGTTGTAATAAACGGACTCGACAAAAATGGAATGAAAATCCTTGCAAGTTATGGTCAGATAAATGCAGGTAAAGTTCCAACCCCAGCCGACTGCCCTAACCTTATAGAAGTTATGGCCTGCGAAGGTGGCTGTATTGCAGGACCTTCTGTTATAACAAATCCTAAACTTGCAGGCGGTTTATTAAATATGTATGCAAATGCAGGAAGCAAACCTCAAGAGGATGGAATTCCTGTAAAATGCGATATAGAATCAGTTGTCGAAGGAGCAAGGGCATGATAAAAAAAATCCTTATATTATTTTTAACCCTTTCTTGCACAATCGCTTTTTCTCAAAAGGTTGCCGTTTTAACGGGACCCTCAGGAATCCCTTGTGCAAAATTGATGGATAGCGAAACAGAACTTCAATTTGAAGTTTTTCCGTCTGCACAAAATCTTTTGCCAAAACTAATAAAGGGCGAAGTTGACATAGGTTTTCTTCCGCCAAATGCAGCGGTAAAAGTGTACAATACTACAGGCAAAATCGTATGCTTGGGTATAACTGGAAACGGAAACATATATTTGATTTCAAAATCAAATAACTTTTCGCTAAAAGATTTAGAGGGAAAAACCGTAGCTTGTGCAGGAATGGGAGCAACTCCTCAGTACATAAGCGAATATATTTTTGAAAAAAACGAGATAAAAGATGTAACTCTCGATTTTTCAACTCCAAATCCGCAGATTGCTGCAATGGTAAAAAGCGATAAATTTCAATATGCAATAGTACCAGAGCCTTTTGCAACTTTGGCGAATTCGCTCGATTCATCTATCCAAACAGTTTTGAATATTCAAGACGAATACAAAAAAATCGAAAACAAAGATTTTCCTATGACGCTTTTGGTTGCAAATGCAGATTATGCAAAAAATCACAAAAAAGAAATTAAAAAATTCATCGCTGCTTATAAAAAAGCTCAAGAATGGACTTTAAAAAATCCTGCAAAGGCTGGAGAACTTTCAGAAAAACATTCGCTGCTTTTAAAGGCAAAAATCGTAGAGAAAGCGATTCCAACCTGTGCATTCACTTGGGTTCCATCATCTTCAAAAGACTGCAAAGAACAAGTTGAATCTCTTTTAAATATCTTTTTAAAATCTGCACCGCAAGCAATAGGCGAAAAGCTCCCAGACAGTAACTTTTACTATAGATGAAAAATCGTCTGCCAACGCTGCTTTCTGTAATTTTTACACTTGCCTTTTGGAAAATATTTTCTGTTTTTGTGGGAAGCCAATTAATACTTCCCTCGCCAGAAAAAACATTTTTCTGTATGGCAAGCCTTTTTAAAAAAGTTTTTTTTTGGCAGAATATTTTTTTTACGCTTTGTAGGATTTACTCAGCATTTTTTTTGACGGTAATTTTAGGCGTTATTTTAGGTTTTTTTTCTGGAAAATCTGCTTTTTTCAATTCGTTTCTCGCATTTCCGCTTTCGATATTAAAGACAACTCCAGTCGCCGCTTTGATTTTAATTTTGCTTTTTGCCTTCAATTCTTCGACAATTCCTTTTATAAGTGCGATTTTGATGTGCCTTCCTGTAATGACTGAATGCACTGCACAGGGAATAAAAAATGACAAAAAAAATATAAAGATGTACGAAATGGCAAGAATCTTTGAATTTTCCAAAGGGCAAAAATTCTTTTTCATTTTTTTGCCGAATTTTAGAAGTTTTTTTTACAGCGGACTTGTTTCAGTTTTTGGCATGACATGGAAAGTTGTTGCAGCAGGAGAAATCATCACTGTTCCAAAATATGCGGTCGGAAGTTTTTTGTACAAAAATCAAATTGCTCTGGAAAGCGCACAGGTTTTTGCAATGACAATTTACCTCATCATTTTTAGTTACACGCTTGAAAGCATTTTAAAATGGATATTGAAATCAAAAATTTAAAAATCGAATATTCGACAAAAACTCTTTTTAAGGATTTTTCTATAACATTTCCTCAAAATAAAATTTCTGCACTCATAGCACCAAGCGGTTGGGGAAAAACAAGTCTATTGAACTTTATCGCACAAAATTTTAAAAATATTTCGTATTGTTTTCAGGATTTAAGGATTTTGGAAGGAAATGATGTATTTACGAACCTTTTTATCCCTCTAAAAAATAAATTTTTAAAAGAAGAAAGTCTTGCAAAAATAGATTTCATATTAAAACAATTTGAACTTTTCGATAAAAAAAATCAAAAATGCAGGGATTTAAGCGGAGGGGAAAAACAAAGGGTTGCTCTTGCACGCGCTATAGTTTTTCCATCAAAAATACTTTTGCTGGACGAACCGTTTCAAAATCTCGATTTACAGTTAAAAAATAAATTGATGGATTTTATAAAAGTTGAACATAAAAAAGAAAACAGAACTGTGATATTGGTAACGCACGACAGGACAGAAGCGCAATATCTGGCAGATGAAATTTTTGAGTTTTAAAATAGTTTTTACGCTTCTATATTGATGCCATTGGAAGTCAACTGCAAATACATTTGGTCGGCAAGTCCAAAACCTGCTTTTTTTGTCATTGCCGTTGCATATTCGTCGTAAAGCATATCTTCATACATCTTACTTGCAAAATCGCTTTCGCCACTCGCCTTTACAACAGTTTTTCGCATCTGGCTTATCATCATTTTTACGATGTAAGATTCCATTTCGAGAGATTTTTCGTAGAGTTTAGAAGTTCTATCTATTGTTCGAGGCTTGACATTTGGATTTGCCTGATTTGCAGCCGCTCCAACTGGCATAGAATTTTTATCTAAAGGCGAGCTGAAAGTTCCAACAAAGTCACTTTTATAATCTCCATTTAAGCGACCTTCCGATAAAACTTGGTCGGAAGCAAGATTCAAACCGATAGAAGACGATTCTCCATAAACTGAGCGGATTAACTCTTCAAATTTTCCTTTTTCTTCAGAAATTTTTGCACTTGTAAGAGCACTCTGTCCATTTGTGATTGAACTAATTCCACCTATCGTCATCATTTTGCTTCTTTCCTTTTATAAAATTACTAGCGCTTCAAGTTTACGGCAGTGCTCAGCATAGAATCGCTCGTTTGAATCGCTTTTGAATTAAATTCATACGCTCTTTGAGCAACTATCATCTGAACCATCTCGTTAACTACCGAAACGTTAGACATTTCCACAAATTTATGCTTTGTAACACCAAAACCTTCGAATCCTGGTCTTCCTGCAACAGCCTCGCCCGACGCATTTGTAACTTTAAAAAGATTATCGCCCACCGCTTCGAGCCCTGCATTGTTTGGAAACCTGTAAAGTTCAAGTTGAGCGACATCGATTGGATCGTCCTGCCCAAAAATTTTTACACTCACCCTTCCGTCATCAGAAACCGTCAAAGAGTGAATATCAAAACCTTCTGGCAAAATCACTTCTGGCATAACTCTAAGTCCGTTCGAGTTTACAAGCTGACCTGTCATATCAATTTTAAAAGAGCCATCTCTCGTGTATGCGTAACTTCCGTCATATTGCTGAACTCTAAAAAAACCGTCACCAACTAGAGCAATGTCAGTATCAACTCCTGTATTTTGAAGAGAACCCTGCGTAAAAATTCGCTGAGTTGCTGCAACCTTAGTTCCCGCCCCTTGCTGAATTCCCACTGGAGTTACTGTATCTTCTGTTGCTGGAGTTCCGGCCAATTTTACGTTTTGATATATTAAATCTTCAAATTCAACTCTCTGCTGTTTAAAACCTGTGGTGTTTACATTTGAAAGGTTGTTTGAAATTGCATCAAGATTTGACTGCTGTCCGTTCATTCCTGTTGCTGCTGTCCATAAACTTCTTACCATCTATCTTTCCTCCAGCCTATCTTGCAAGGGCAACTTTGTTCCAAAGAGTAGACATCATAGAATCTTCGCTCTGTATCGTTTTTTGATTTGCTTCATAAGCGCGATTGACTTCTATCATCCTGACCATCTCGTTTACGACATTTACATTGCTGGTTTCCATATAACCTTGCAACATTTTTGGTCGCTCCTTTCCTTCTGCGATATACGCTTGTCCTGAAATTTCATTTGAAGACCAAAGGCTATTTCCCATTTTTTTTAGATAGCGTTCATCGTCAAATCTAACGATTTTTAATCTATCTACAAAATCGCCTTCTTTCGAATAGATAACGCCGTCTTCATTGAGCATAAACTTATCGTCTTCCACGTGAATATAGCCGTTTTCACCCAAAAGAGGATAACCGTCCTTTGTCAAAAGTATGCCTTCTTTTGAAAGTATAAAATTTCCGTTTCGCGTATAGCGCTCGCCGATTGGAGTTTCAACAGAAAAAAATCCTTCACCAGCGAGTGCAACATCTGTTTTTGAACTTGTCGCTCTAAAAGAGCCTTGTTCAAATTCTGTATAATTTTCGTTGGTTTCGACGCCAAGACCTAATTTGCCGATTATTGGTGCCGCATCGCCGCTGCCCATTGATGTAAGATAAACACCGTCCGCCTGAGTTCTACGCAACAAAAGTTCAGAAAAAGATTTTGTTACAGTAACATCGCGTTTATAGCCTGCCGTATCGACATTTGCAAGATTGTTCGAAATTGCATCCAGTCTATTTTGCTGCGCATTCATTCCACTTGCACCTGTATACCATCCTCTAATCATGACATCTCCATTTTTTCTTGTGAATATCCTTTAAAATTATCGGCTTGCAAGTTTTTGAGTTTAGTTTTTATTAAAAATTGATTGCAAAAGTTTTTTTCTGAAAATTTTGAAGAACTTGTAAACAGTCAAAAAAAATCACTCTCATAAAAAGATTGAACAACAATTTTATGAAGCGAATCGTATCATTTTGTTTGAAAAGTCTAAAATGCAGGCTTATAATGAATCTAACATAAAATTAAAAAATCAGGAGTTTATTCTATGTGTACAAGTTTTCAATCTGAAAAAACGCGAGTAATTTCAATAATTTTGGGTGGAGGAAAAGGAACTCGCCTTTATCCACTTACAAAAGAACGCTCAAAACCTGCTGTTCCGTTTGCAGGCAAGTACAGGATTGTAGATATTCCAGTATCAAACTGCATAAATTCTGGTTTTAGAAAAATATATCTTTTAACTCAATTTAACAGCGCATCGTTGCACCACCACATAACAAATTCTTTTAATTTTGATAATTTTTCTGGTGGCTTCGTAGAAATTCTTGCAGCAGAGCAGACCTTGGAACATTCTGGCTGGTTTGAAGGAACCGCAGACGCCGTACGAAAAAATATGGTTCACTTTAAATCTGCAAATCCTACGCATTACATAATACTTTCTGGCGACCAACTCTACAGGATGAACTTGAAAAATTTTATGGACAGCCACATAAAAAGCGGAGCGGATATAACAATTGCGACGACAGCGGTAAACAGAGAAGATGCTTCTGGCTTTGGAATAATGAAAATAGATTCGCAAAATCGAATAACGGCATTTCAAGAAAAACCTGGAAGAGATGCTGATATAAGCGATTGGAAAATTCCAGACGAGGCTCGCAATTCACTTCCTCCAGAAAAAGAATATCTTGCGTCAATGGGAATTTACATATTCAATGCAAAGGCGATGGAGGAAGCGCTCGATAACAGCTTTACAGATTTTGGAAAAGAGATAATTCCTCGCGCTATAAAAACAAAAAAAGTGAATTCATTCATATTCAACGGTTACTGGGAAGACATTGGTACTATAAGAAGTTTTTATAACGCAACTCTGGACTTAACCGAGTACAATCCCGCTTTTAATCTCTATGATGTCGAAGAGCCGATCTACACACACATGCGTAATCTTCCACCTTCAAAAATAAACGATGCGATTATCGAAAATACGCTCACCTCTGAAGGCTGTGTAATAACAAAAGCAAAATTAAGGCATTCTGTTGTTGGAATTAGATCTATAATTGAAAACGGAACCGAATTAGACGGCGTAATAACTATGGGTGCTGATTTTTATCAGGGCGAAGATGAAAAAGCAGAAAATGCACGCACAGGAAAGCCAAATATTGGGATTGGAAAAAATTGCAAAATCGCTAAAACGATAATCGATAAAAATGCTTCTGTTGGAGACGATTGCCAGATAAACGTAAACGGAAAAACTTACGAAGACGGAGACCACGGAATGTTCTACGCTGCAGACGGAATAATAGTCATAAGGAAAGGAGCGGTTATTCCATCTGGAACTATAATTTAAAATAAAAATCCAACAGGAAATTTCTAACGATGCCAGATTCAATGTACGATAAATTGGGAGAATTACTCAATGATGCACTTGAATCTGGCAATTTTTTTAATTCATCCTCCGCAAAAAAACTCGATACTACACAAAAAAATACAGAAAATTCTTCTATAAAGAAAAATAAAAAACTTATAAAATTTGCTAGTTTAGAAGTTCAAAATGCATGTTCGATTTTAGGAATAAATGATGAAATGAGTTATTCTGATGCAAAAAAAATCTACTATAAAAAATTAAAACGCTTTCATCCTGATAAAAATGCGGATAATTTTGTAATGAATAAGATAACTAAAGAAAAAACAGACTCTATTTTAAAAGCGTGGAAGGTTATAGAAGATTGGTATAATAAAACTAGTTAAAAATCAGTCTTCTATTTCGTCTTGAATAAGTCCGTATTCGTTTAGTTTTCTGTGCAAGGTTTTTCTGCCGATTTTTAATGTTTCTGCAGTTTTGGTTTTATTTCCGTTATTTGAGCGCAGGTTTTCTAAAATTACAATTTTTTCGGCTTCTTCAAGGCTTGTTCCATAAGGAACCGATATAACAGAAGATGATTTTTGAGATGTCGAGTCAATAGTTAAATCTTCGCTTTGAATTTCAACGCCGTTAGACATAACAACTGCACTTTCTACGCAATGTTGCAATTCACGAATGTTTCCAGGCCAGTTATAATTTAGCAAGATATTTTTTGCACTCGAAGAAAAACCTTTTACATCCTTGTTGTTTTCTTTATTGTATTTTTTTAAAAAACTGTTTAATAAAAGCGGAATATCATCTTTTCTTTCACGCAAGGGAGGAACTGTAATTTCTATTCCTTTAAGCCTAAAATAGAGGTCTTCTCTAAATCTTTTTTGTTTGACTTCTTCTTCTAATTTTTTATTTGTCGCAGAAATAATCCTTACGTCAACTTCGATTGTGTCCTCTCCGCCTACCCGCTCAAAAGTTTTTTCCTGAAGTATACGCAAAAGTTTTATTTGAACGCTTTGACTTATCTCGCCAATTTCATCCAAAAAAATAGTTCCGCCATCTGCAAGTTCAAATTTTCCTTTATGAAGGCTTTCGGCCCCAGTAAAAGCACCTTTTTCATGACCAAAAAGTTCGCTTTCCAACAGCGACTCACTCAAGGCTGCACAGTGAACTTTTATAAAAGGCTTATCTTTCCTTAATGAACTCTGCTGAATAGCGTCCGCGACAACCTCTTTCCCAACTCCACTTTCACCAGTTATCAAAACACTTATCTTGGAATCTGCAACTTTTTGAATCAAAGTGTTGACTTTTTGCATTGCAGGACTTTTTCCTATCATGTTGTCAAGACTTTTGGATTTTACTTCCGATAAAAGCTCTTGATGCTGGAGGCTTAATTCTCTTCCTTTTAAGGCTCTTTTTACGACAAGTTCAAGGTGCTCAAGATTTAAAGGCTTGGTTAAAAAATCATATGCACCATTTTGCATTGCAGAAACGGCCGAATCTATTGAACCGTGCCCTGTAAGAACTATAACAGGAATCCCTGGCATCTGCGTGGTAACCTGCTTTAAAACATCCTCTCCGCTTATGCCAGGCATTCTCAAATCTGTTATTACAATATCGATATCTCCTTTGGAAAGATAGTCCAAGCCTTCTTTTCCGTTTGCTGCAAGTTTTACATTGTAACCGTCCATCTCAAAATCTGCGGCAAGACCTTCCCGTATATTTTTTTCATCGTCTATAACTAAAATCGTAAATTTCATTTTTCATCTCCACAATTTCTAAAATCTTTATAAGTGAGCAATTTATGTTGAGTTTGGGGAATTGGAAGATTTATCGTAAAAGTTGAACCTTTACCTAAAGTCGATTCCACAATTATATCGCCAGAAAATTCTTTTATAACTTTGTACGCCATCGCAAGCCCAAGCCCTGTTCCGTTTGCCTTTGTCGTATAGTAAGGCTCAAAAACTCGCGACATAACTTCTTCGCTCATTCCACAACCGTTATCTGAAAATTTTAAAATAAACCTGTCGTCTGTAACTTGAGTTTTTATCGATAACTTCCCAGAAAATGCACCTTCAAAAATTTTTACTTTTTTATTGTCATCAAAACATTCTTGAATTGCAGCAAGCGCATTTTGTGCAAGGTTTACCAAAACTTCTCTAAAAAGTTTTTCGTCAATCAAAAGCTTTGGCTCTTCTTTGCACAGCTCAGCGCAAACTTCTATATTATTTTCATTGAATTCTGGAGTGATAAAATCAATAAATTCACGCAAAATAGCATTTGCCCTCACAAGCGAAAAATTGGCAGCAACTGGCCTAACCGCCATCAAAAAATTGACTACGATTTTGTTCAAGCGGTCAATTTCTTGCGTTACAACATCAAGATAATTTTCTGTGTATTTTTTATCTGGGAGTTTTCCGTCGCCTTCCCGCTTTTTTTTAATCGCTTTTTGTAAAAGTTGAATGTGAATACTTATCGCTCCGAGCGGATTTTTTATCTCGTGAGCGACATTTGCTGCGATATTTGTAAGACCAGCCATGGTTTCCATTCTGTGTAAAAGGACTTCCTGATTTCTTTTTTGAGTTACATTGTCGACCCAAATTATGTTTCCTGTAATTTCATCGTCTTCGACCAAAGGCGTTACAGAAACTTCTATAAAGCGAATCGTGCCTGCTGCGGTCGAAAGTGTGTATTCTTCGCTTATATTTGTTTTATTTTTTTCTGCACAATCTCTAAAAAAAAGAGCAATTTCATCATCATCGATAAAATCATAAAATTTTTTATTTTCGTTTTTTTCGTCTTCTGGCAAAAATTTTAAAGGTAAAAGTCGTTCTGCAGCTTTGTTTATCTGGCGGACTTTCCAAGTTTTATCAACTGCAATAAGACCTGTAGAAAGCGATTGAAAAATTGATTTAAAAACTTCGTTTTGACTTTTAAGACCTTTAAAGATAACTTCAATCTGGCTCGCAGATAATTTTGAAAGTTTTTCGTATACTCTGTCTGAAAATTCCTGCAAAATCTACCTCAAATTTGATTTTTTTATAAATGCTAAATCTCTATAAAGTGTTTCTAAAGCAGACAGCGGTTTTTGATTGAAAAGAGAAACGCTATTGTAGCAATCTTTTATCGCTTTTAAATTTTTTGCCTGAATCTCAAAATCGCAGGCGAATTTTTTTTCTTCCTCGTTTTGATTACGCTGAGCAAGAATTAAAAACTGCAAAAAAAGTTTGAAAATCGTTTTAGGCTCAAAATTAGCACAGCGGTTTACAAAATCGTCTAACTGAAAAAGGGTGTTCTGTTTTATGCCTTGATAAAAATCGTTTGCGGCCTCTTGAATTTTTTCTGGCAAAATTGGAAGAAAAGTTTGCAAGTAACCAGCAATGGTTCCATCACCTTTATTTACATCGTCATGAAAAACCCGCTCTATAACTTCCTGCTGTTCGGCGATGCTTCTTTGATTAAAGCTGTAAGTTCTGACTCTGGAAAGAATTGTTGGCATTACAGCACCACGCCTAGAAGTTGTCAAAATAAAAAGAGAATCTGCTGGCGGTTCTTCTAAAATTTTTAAAAGAGCGTTTCTGCAACTTTCGTTCATCCTTTCCGCATTTTCTATGACAAGGACTTTTTTTCCTTCAGGAGATTTTAAATGAAGCCAAAATGATGAGCGCCTTATGTGTTCAATCGGCAAAGAATCGTACATAAAATTGCTCTCAAGTTTTTCCGATTTTTCTATTATTTTAGATGTTACGCTTTCTAAAACTGAATTTTCTGGCAACGAAAGTTCTGGATTCAACTTTTCTAGTTCATCATTTATCTCTTCTACCAATGGCGAAAGCTTTGAAAGTTTATCGTCTCCTTCCCAAAAAATTGGGCTAAATCTTAACAATAGCTTTCGTACAGAGCGAATAAAAAGATAGCGAGCGGCAGTGATATACGATAAATTGTTAAATCCGGCCTCTAAAAGAGTTCTCTTGGCAGCAAGAATTTCAAGAGAGCAATCACGTGGACCCGAAAGTATTAAATTTGTGTTTGCCAATTCTTTATGTTTTTTGCAGGAAGGACAGTCGCAAAGCCAACTTCCTTTTTCGTTTGAAGAAGATGTGCACGAAAGAATCCTTGCCAATTCCAAAGCACAGGTCAATTTCCCAGAAGATTCAGGGCCAGAAAGTAAAATCGAAGATGGCAACGTATTGTTTTTTATGTCAGAAGTGAGGATTGATGAAACATTTTGATATAAAAGATTTTCAAACATCAGATAAAAATTCCTGCAACTGCCAATATTGGTTTTTCAAGAAATTTTGAAAGAACCTTCCAATAAAAACTGCCGTTTGTAATTACAGAAAGGTCAAACCAGGGTTGTGCTTTTATCAAAACCAGAACAACACAAACTAACAAAAGTCCTTCCAAAGTCCCAAGACAAAAGCCCAAAAGCCTGTCCAAACTTCTTAAAATTTCCCCACCAAAAATTCCGCCAACAATAGTTTGAATTATCTTAACGAGCAAAAAAGCTGTTATAAAAAGCAAAACAAAAGACAATACAAGACAAACGCCCTTGTTATTTATGAAATTTTCAAGGTAAGGACTCAACTTTGCGCTAAAAAGAATTCCGGCAAAAATTCCTGCAACAAGAGCGAGTTTGCCGAAAAGTTCTTTTATAAAGCCTTTTACGCAAACCATTATCCCTAAAAAAAGAATTAAAATCGTAAAAACAATATCGATAAAAGTAAAATGCATTTAAATCTCCAAAAATCAAGATTTTGTTATATCTTTAAAAATAAGTTGGGCAATTTTTTGTGCTGGGCGTTCTTTTCCACCAAGTAAAAGAGCTTTTTTTGACATCTCATTTCTGATATTTGAGTTGGAAAGTTTTTCGAGTGCAGATTTTAACTGCTCAGCATTTGCTTCATCGCCTTCCAAAACAAAAGCACAGCCAGTTTTCTCAAAAAAATGAGCGTTATCAACTTGGTCTCCACGAGTTCCACTTCCGCAAAGAGGAATTAAGATGCTTGGTTTGCCTAAAACCGCGATTTCCCAAAGAGTATTTGCTCCTGCTCTAGAAAGCACAATATCGCAACAGGCAATAACGTCTGGCATCTGGTTATATATAAAAGGATAAGGACGATAATTTTCAGATTTTTCAGGAACAAAATCCTTATCTTTCTCGCCGCACTGATGAACTACAAAAAAGCGTTCGGTAAGCCAGTTGAGATTTTCTTTTACGAGCGAATTTAATTGATGAGCACCTAAACTTCCGCCCAAAATCAACAGTATGGGTTTTAAATCATCACGAGATTTTTTTTCATCACCAAAAAGAAAGTTAAAACCTCGCTCTACATTCGCCTCATAAAAAGCAGGTCTAACAGGATTTCCTGTAACAATAGCTTCTGATTGAATTTTCTGCGGCAAAAATTTTACAGTTTCCTCGTACGAAACCAAAACTTTAGACGCAAGCCGACTGTTAATTTTTGTTGCAAGCCCGGGAGTAAAATCGCACTCGTGTGTAAAGACAGGGATTTTTAGTATCTTTGCAGCAAGGCAAGGCGTAACAGAGACAAAACCGCCTTTTGAAAAAAGAATTGTCGGTCTTATAAAAAAAAGTCGAAAAAATGAAACGCAAAAGCCTGCAAATATTTTAAATAAATCAAAAAGATTTTTTAAAGAAAAATATCTTCTAAATTTTCCAGATGGAATGGAAACAAAAAAATCCGCACTTCCACTGCTCTTAACCAATTTTTTGTCTAATTTTCCTGTATTTCCAAACCAATATATTTTTATGTCGATGTTGTTTTCTTTTGCAAGTTTTTTTAATTCATCTGCTACTGCAAGACCTGGATAGATATGCCCTCCAGTACCACCACCAGCAAACACGATTTTAACGCTCATATATGTGTTATTATGACACGCTTACAGCCTTTAGACAATAATAAAAACGAGTTTGATGCGATGTAAAACTTGTTAGGATTTTTAATGTACAAAAAAGGCTACCATAAATGGTAGCCTTGAAAAATTTTTAAGTCTTATAACTAGATAATTAGATTGAAAGCCTTAAGCTTGCAGCACCTGACCAAAGTCCATCATCTTTAATGTTTCTAAGATCTGCTGTAATGCTCAAAGTAAAATCTATAATCAAGAAATTTACTCCAACGCCTGCAAAAACCTGTGGTTGAATCGCATTAAAATCAAAATTTGAAGTTGTATAAGCACCGTTATCCTTTAGTTTTGGGACAGGAATACTTGCAAGAGTTGCAGCATTCGCAATTTGAGTTGCATAAGTAGATTTGTATTCCCAATTCCATTCGTTGTTAGATTTAGAAACAAGCCCTCTTAAACCAACAAAAGGAGTAACAAAGAGAAACTTTTTAGAAAGCTGAGCCTGTGCATACATAGTGTGAACTTTATAGTCTACAGTGGCCTTTGCGTAATCAGAATCAACTCCAAAAGTTCCCTGATTGTAAAAATAACCAGCTCCAATACTCAATTTTGGCATTACAAGTCCACCTTCAAACATTGCATAGCGAACATCTGCTCCAATAGTCAGAAGGTCTACATCGAGGTCTGCACCAAATTTTGAAGTACTCAATTTTCCTGTTTTCATAACAGCAATTCCTGCATCAAAAGGCAACAAAACACCTCCAACGCGCAAATCTGCAGTAAATACAGGAAAATAATAATCGTTTTTAATGTCAATATCGCTCAAACCCAAAGATTCAATCGCTTTTTTTAAGCCACTTGTATTTATGTGGGTAAGCCCCATGTTTAAACCACCACCAAAGTGCGGAACTACAGAAGGAAAAAGTTTTCCTATATAAGCGTCTGCCCAAACATTTTGCTGTGTTGCAGCCTGAGGAACAGAAATTGAAAGTTGCTTTGCAAAATCGTCGAGTCCAGCACTTATTTGTCCGCTTTTTGCGTTTAGAGTGCTTGCAAGAGCAGCTGGATCAAACGCAAACGCAGAAACACCAACAAAAGCTGTAAGTGTAAAAGCTAAGGCTTTTTTTATAATTTTCATAATAATCCTCCAATGATGTGCTAATTCTAACCTAAAAAAATCTAAGTTACAATTTTCTTTATAAAATATTATAAATGCAAATATAAAAATATAGAAAATATCAAGCCCCAAGGCAATTATCATCGCTCATTTTTTTGCAATTCCCACTCCAGACAGTTGAATAAACTCAAACGCTATGTTATTTTACGCTAACAAACAAAACCGAAAAGGAGGTTTTTATGAATATTACAAAAGAAACAAAAGTTTCAGATTTGATTGAAAAATATCCATTTCTTAAAAAAGATTTTGCAAAAATAAATCCAAAATTTAAAATGCTTCAAACTCCAATGGCAAATATCATGCTTCCAAAAGCAACCGTACAGGATATGATAGAGCGAAGCGGAATGGAAGAAAACGAATTGATAAGCGCGATTCAAAATCTCATAAACGAATCTTCAAACGAAGTTTCTTGGGAAGATAAAATTTCAACATTCAAAAAAATGGATGTACGAGGCGCACAGGGCAATTTTTTCCCAGCATTGAGAGAACAAGCTTGCAAAATGAAAGTTGGAGAAGGAATTGAAATAATCCAAAAGTTTGAACCTCTTCCGCTTTACGAAGTAATGGACGGCTTAGGATTTGAACGCCTTACAAAAAAAGTGGGCGAAAATGAATGGCATGTCTATTTTTATAGAACAAAAATCGATGAAGCAGGAATGGAAATTCCTTTTAGACCAGCGGCACTTTTAAACTTTCCAATAATTGACGAAGATTTGGGAAATTTAACAGTAAATTTTTGGGATTTAACCTGGAACAATGATAAAAGATATTTGCCTTATGAAACACGATTGCTCCTTTCGCTTACAAATGCAGTAGGCGCTGGAAGAATGCGACAGGCAACACGCGAACTCGTAAAAGCGTATGTTCACGGAATAGACAGTGCTGCTTTTGATGATGTTTTTGAACTACTAGCATGGAATCAAGGAATAGGATTCTTCTCTTCTGAAATTGGACCTTCAACTTTGTTCAAAGCATATAAACACATAAAAAACCGCGAAAAAGCAGGAATAAAACGCGATGAAATTTGCAGCGAACTGATGGAGCAATTCGGCGAAAAAAATCCAGATGTAAAAGTATAAGAATACTCTTCTTATAACAAAAAAGTGAAAAACACAACATAAGCTTACAAAGCGAAACGATTTTTATATCGAGCTTTAGCTGTGTTGTGTTTTTTTTATTTTGTCGATGATTTTTTTTGATACGGAAATAAAACAGTTTTTTTTAACAATGCATATTACAAATCATCATAAACTAATCATTCAGGCATAAAAAAAGACCTCTGCAATCACAGAAGCCTTTCTTGCCACAGGTTGGAATCGAACCAACGACATACGGATTTTCAGTCCGGCGCTCTACCAACTGAGCTACTGCGGCGTGATGTTAGAATGATATAGATTCCAACAATTTTGGTCAATAGCATTTTTATAAAAAATTCTAAAATTATAAGTTTTTAAAATTTAATCTTTCTGTCAGAACCTTTATAAAATTCTTCACGAAGAGAGCGAACCTGTTCATCTTCCATATAATCGTCAAATGGCATCATCCTATCAATAACCCCTTTTGGAGTTATTTCTATTATGCGATTTGCAACGGTTGAAATAAATTCATGGTCGTGGCTTGTAAACATTATAACTCCAGAAAAATCGACCAGAGCCCTGTTCAAACTTTCTATCGCTTCCAAATCCAAGTGATTTGTAGGGTCGTCCATTATTAGAACATTTGAACCTGCAAGCATCAATTTTGAAAGCATACAGCGAACTTTTTCGCCTCCAGAAAGAACTTTTACTTTTTTAAGCGATTCGTCGCCGCTAAAAAGCATTCTTCCCAAAAATCCGCGAACATAAGCGTCATCCTGCTCTTTAGAATACTGCTTTAGCCATTCGGTTATATTATAATCGTTGTCAAAATACTTATTGTTGTCGCGACCAAGGTAAGACAAACTCGTAGTCTGCCCCCAAAAATATTCGCCGCTTTCTGCCTTTTTTTCTCCAGAGATTATATCAAATAACGAGGAAATGCAGTTGTGCTCGATTCCTACAAAGGCGATTTTATCTGTTCGATTAACAATAAGATTAAAATCATTTAACAATGCAAGACCATCATCGTCTTTAGAACACAATTTGCGACATTCAAGCACATTGCTTCCTATATCTCTGTCTGGCTTAAACTGAACAAAAGGAAATTTTCTGCTCGTAACTGGCAAATCTTCCAGCTCAAGTTTTTCCAAAACTTTTTTGCGGCTTGTAGCCTGCCTTGATTTTGCTGCATTGGAAGCAAACCTTTGAATAAACTCTTTAAGGTCTTTCGCTTTCTCTTCGTTCTTGCGTTTTTGGTCTTTTGCCTGTTTTTGAAGAAGTTGGCTCATCTGATACCAAAAGTCGTAGTTACCTGCAAATTGAGTTATCTTTCCATAGTCAATATCGCAAGTTACTGTGCAAACTGTGTTCAAAAAATGACGATCATGACTTACAACTATTACGATATTTTCAAAATCCAGTAAAAAGTCTTCCAGCCAAGTGATAGATTCAAGATCAAGACCGTTTGTAGGTTCATCAAGGACTAAAATTTCAGGATTTCCAAATAGAGCCTGTGCCAAAAGTACACGAACTTTTTGAGATTCATCGAGGTCTTTCATCACCTTATCGTGATAGCGCTCTTCAAGTCCAAGCCCAGAAAGCATCTGTTCTATCTGATTTTCGGACTCATAGCCGCCAAGTTCTCCAAATTGTGCTTCGAGTTCTGCAGATTTTATTCCGTCTTCCTCTGTAAAATCAGCCTTTGCATAAATTTCATCGCGCTCTTTTGAAACTTCATAAAGTTTTGGATAGCCCATCAAAACTGTTTCTTTTACGGTGTAACTGTCAAACGCAAAGTGATCCTGTTTTAAAACCGCCATACGCTCGCCAGGAGTTATTATTATTTCCCCAGAATCCCGATCCTGCTCTCCTGTTAAAACCTTTAAAAAAGTGGATTTTCCAGCACCGTTTGCACCTATAATTCCGTAACAGTTACCTGCCGTAAACTTAAGATTAACGTCCTTAAAAAGAGGTTTTTCGCTAAAGTGCAGGCTTACGTCTGAAACTGTAATCATTTTTATCTCCAATTGCGCCTTTTACGCAGATTTTATTTCTCCGCTTCGTATGCGGATTTTTTTGATAGAATTTTAAATTTGTTTTGAAAAGAAACTTTTTATTTTAGAAAAAAGTCCAATTTTCTTAGTTTCTGTTTTTTTGTTCACTTTATAATTTTGGGAAGAAGATTTCTTTGATGAAATTGATGAAAAATTCTTTTCTCGTTTTTTAGAATTCCTGCTAGAATTTTTATCAATTCTTTTAGATTTTGATGAACTTTTAAAAGATTCGTCAGATTTTTGTTTTGAATATTTATTCTTGTAGTATTGCATTCTTTCGTCTGATGTCATTGAACTCAATTTTTCAAGTTCTTCATCAGAAGAGCGAAGCGGTTTTTCTTTTTTTGAAAGATTTTTTTCGCTTTTTGAATGTTTTTTTAACTTTGAACGTTTTTCTCTTTCGTTTTTTAATGCTTTGAACGGATTTCTCTTTTCATCGCTATCGAGTTTTATAAAAACATCCTTGCTTTTATCTTCTACAAAATCTTCATCTCCTGCTAAACGATTGGGAATTTGCTTTTCGATATAGCGCTCAATCGGCATTAAAGAATACACATCTTGCTCGCTGCAAAAAGTATACGCTTTTCCGGATTTTCCAGCGCGTGCTGTGCGCCCAATCCTGTGAACGTAATTTTCTGCCTCGTTTGGAAGATCATAATTTACGACCATAGCCAAATCGTTTACATCGATTCCGCGAGCAGCAACATCGGTTGCGATAAGACAATTTATCTTTGAAGATTTAAAACTGTTCATTATTTTTAAACGCTTGCTTTGCGGTAAATCACCGATTATATATTCATTTTTGATGCCGTTTATCAAAAGTCTTTTAGACAAAATTTCGCACATCTTTTTTGTATTGCAAAAGATTATAAGGCTTTCTGGATTTTCCTTTTTTATGATTCCAAGCAGAAGTCGGATTTTATCTTCGCTTGAAACGTGAATAAGCTCTTGGACGATTTCGTCAACGGTTATGTTTTGACTTTCAATCGTAATCTCTTTTGCTTCATGAGTGTATTCCCAAGCAAGATTTTTTACATAGGAGTTTAAAGTTGCAGAGAAAAGCATTGTTTGCCTAGAAGTGCTTTGTGGAAGAAATTTTACGATTTTTCTTAAATCCGGATAAAAGCCCATGTCAAACATTCTGTCGGCTTCATCGATAGCAAGATAGCAAACTTTGCTCAAATCCATTTTATTGGATTCTTTTAAATCTATTATGCGGCCTGGAGTTCCAATGATTATATCGACTCCTTTTTTGAGTTTTGAAATTTGCTCTTCGTAGCCTACTCCGCCGTAAAAAGAGGCAAAACCTAAACCAGTATATTTGCCAAGTTTTTGCGCTTCTTGCTCAACTTGAACTGCAAGTTCTCTCGTTGGAACCATTATTAATGCATTTTTATGAGACTCGCTTGAGCTTTGTAAAAGTTGCTGCATTATGGTGATTAAAAACGCAGCGGTTTTTCCTGTTCCAGTTTGCGACTGAACATAAAGATCTCTTCCATCGAGAGAAACATTTAATACTTCTTCCTGTACTGGAGTACAACTTATATAACCTGCTTCTTGAATACCTTTAAAAAGTTTTTCATCTAAATTTAACTGTGAATAATCCATAAAACCAAATCTTTTTTATCAGGAGAAAATCTGTGCAGCAAATACTCCGATATTTGTTTGAAATTGTTAGAAAATTATACCTTTTTTTACCATACATATCAACCAAAGCGGCAGGGATTGTACTTAAAGAAAAACATCCGTGTTTTTCTTAAAGGGACAGTTTTTGAAAAACTGTCAACATTATTCGTAGGTCGCACCTCCTGTGCGACAAACATCCGTGTTTTTCTTTAAGGGACAATTTTTGCAAAACTGTCAGCATTATTCGTAAGTCGTACCTACTTGTGCGACAGTGCGGCAGTGATTGGAGGAGCGGCGTAGCCGTTGGCGTAAGCCAATGGAGCGATAGCGCAACTCCGCAAAGCACGATTTTTGCGCAGGCAAAAAGCCGCCCAAATTCTAAAATAAAAACGGTATATATTTTTTAGCATTTTTTTTGTAAAATCGGTGAACTTATGGAAAATAAAATCGAATATCAAGCGACGCTTTTTGAAAACAGGGTTGCAAAAAAATATAAGCTTTTAAAAAAATGGGCGAGAAAAAATCGGATAAATTGTTTTCGCATTTATGACCGCGACATTCCAGAAATTCCGCTCGCAGTAGATTTATACGAATTTTTGCCTGAACACATAAGCGAAAAAATTGAATGTGCACTCTGGCTAAAAGAGAATTCCGCCTTGATTTCTGCAAACGATTTAAAAACAATCGAAAATACAAAAAAACGGACGTTTGCACATCTTTACGCTTACGAAAAATCAAATGAAACTTCCGAAGAAGAATTTGAACCGTGGTTAAATGCGATGAAAAAATCGCTTGCAAAAGTTTTGCAGATTCCGCAAGCGAACGTGATAACAAAGATTCGAAAAAAACAGGCTGGAACTGCGCAATACGAAAAAATTGAAAGCGAGAAAAAAATTGAAGGGCTTGTTCAAGAATGCGGGCAGATTTTTAAAATAAATTTGAGCGAATATCTTGATACGGGGCTTTTTTTAGACCACAGACCTCTACGAGCGATTATTCGCGAATCTTGTGCTGGGAAATCAGTGTTAAATCTTTTTTCGTATACAGGAAGTTTTTCTGTCTATGCGGCGGAAGGAAAAGCGGCAAGGATTGAATCTGTTGACTTGAGCAATACATATCTTTCTTGGGCAAAAGAAAACATGGAGTTGAATGGATTTTTCGACAAAAAAAAGTTTTTTTACACAAGGCAGGATGTAAACGGATTTTTAAATCAAAAAAATGCGGAAGTTGAAAATAGCGAAGGCTCAAATAGGTTCGATTTGATAATTTTAGATCCGCCGACTTTTTCTAATTCTAAAGCGACCCAAAATATTCTGGATATAAACAGAGACTGGGCTGATTTGTGTGCAAAATCTTTAAAGTTGCTCCGCAAAAATGGAATTTTATATTTTTCATCAAACAGCAAAAGGCTTCCATTTAGCGAAGAAGAATTAAAGGCAAAGGTACAGGATTTTGAATTTGATATAGAAGATATGACAGAAAAATCGATTCCAGAAGATTTTAAAGGCAAAAAAATCCACAGATGTTGGAAAATAAAAGTAAAATAATGCAGAATGAGGTTTGAAAAGCTAGTAGACTTTTAAATCTGAAAATAAAAAATCGACAGAATCTCAGTATAAAAGATAGTAAAAATCAAAAATAAATAGCACTGGCAAAAAAACTTGCTATCTAAAAATTAAATTGAAATTTTCCCTCAGCAAAAAGCTTAAAAAATGTAGAAAAAGATAAAGAAATTTAGGCCAGCATAAAAAAAACCTTTCCGTTAAGGGAAAGGTTCATTGATAAAAAGTTTCTTCGTAAAAATCTTATTTTGATTCTTTTGAAGCAAGACCAAATCGCTTATTAAAGCGTTCGATACGACCTGCGGTGTCTACAAGTTTCTGTTTGCCAGTGTAAAAAGGATGGCAAGCAGAGCAGATTTCTGTTGTAATGTTCTGCACTGTAGAGCGAGTCTCAATTACATTGCCACAAGCGCAAGTAATTTTGGTCAATTTGTATTCTGGATGAATACCTGATCTCATAGTTTATTCTCCTTAAATTCTTTGCCCGATATTAAAGCAACTCCAGTCATCTCTAGTAACTACAAAAAAATTACTATCATTTCATCACTGTTAAGAAGCAAGTTAATACCACAAAGATTTTTTATATTTTACCTATTTACGATAAGTCTCGTCAACTAGGTATAATTTTTGTAACCAGTTTGACAAATTTTTGTCGAAAAAAAAACTGGCAGATATATGCAGAAAAATTGACAGAAAGGCAAAAAGATTTCACTCCCCTTGCCAAAATTTTACATACCTGCAAAAAAAATTTTTCATAGTCACCTTATAAGAATTCAGGCGATAAATGAATACTTAATTAATCCTGTGCAGCAGAACCCGTGTTCATGTTAGAAAGAAAAGCCTTGTTGTCCTTGCTCTTTTTCATCTGTTGCAAGATAAGCTCTGTAATTTCAATGTCTTCCATTGGAGCAATAACCTTACGCAAAACCCAGATTTTTTGAAGTTCATCTTCAGAAAGCAACAATTCTTCTTTTCTTGTTCCCGACTTTTTGATGTTGATAGCAGGGAACAAACGCCTTTCGGCAAGTTTTCTGTCAAGGTTGATTTCTGAGTTTCCTGTTCCTTTGAATTCTTCAAAGATAACTTCATCCATGCGACTTCCAGTTTCAATCAATGCTGTAGAAACAATCGTAAGTGAGCCGCCCTCTTCTATATTGCGTGCCGCTCCAAAAAAACGCTTTGGTTTGTGCAACGCATTTGAATCAACACCACCAGAAAGAACTTTTCCAGAAGTTGGAACTGTTATGTTGTACGCTCTGGCAAGTCTTGTAATAGAATCCAAAAGTATTACGACATCCCTGCCGTGTTCAACTAAACGCTTTGCTTTTTCCAAAACCATTTCTGCAACTTGAACGTGGCGGGTTGCCTGTTCGTCAAAAGTTGAAGAAATAACTTCTCCTTTTATCGCCCTTTCCATATCGGTAACTTCTTCAGGGCGTTCATCAATCAAAAGAACTATAAGATAAACTTCTGGATTGTTTGCAATTATTGCGTTTGCAATCTTTTGCATCAAAATCGTTTTTCCAGCCTTTGGCGGAGCAACAATCAAAAGACGCTGACCTTTTCCTATTGGAGCAAATAAATCTACAATTCTACCAGAATATTCCGCGCTTACAGTTTCTAAAGTGAGTTTTTCATTTGGATAAAGTGGCGTTAAATTTTCAAAAGGAACTCTAGTCTGTGCAACTCTTGGCTCATCAAAATTTACGGTTTCTATTCTAAGCAGAGCAAAAAATCTTTCTCCCTCTTTTGGCGAGCGAGTCTGTCCGTAAACCGTATCCCCTGTTTTTAAGTTAAAAAGTCTAATCTGACTTGGGCTTATGTAGATGTCATCGGGACCTGGAAGATAGCTGTTTTGTGGCGAGCGCAGAAATCCATATCCGTCTGGAAGAATCTCTAACGCGCCAGAAGCAAAAATCAAACCGCCGTGCTCTGTATGTGCCTTTAAAATATTGAATATCAATTCCTGTTTTTTCATCGAAGGAATATCTTCTTCTACACAACCATAATCGATAGCCATTTTTCTTAATTCTGGCATGCTCATCTTTGTAAGGTCGTTTATCAAAAGACGAGGTTTCGACTCATATTCTTCGGGATTTTCAATAATCTGAGCAGCAGCAGTTGCCTCATCACGAGCGGCATTTCGTGCAGCAATTCGTTCACGATAGGAAGTTTTTCTATTATTTTGAAATGAACGCGTATTTGATTTTTCGCCTTCATTTTTTGATGTAACAACAACTCTGCGTCTAGGCTTTACGATAACCTTGGAAGATTTATCTTGAGAATCATTCTCTTGCGAATTTTCATTTTGAACAAAATCATCAGAATCTTCAGTTTCAGTTCTTTCTTCACTGCTCAAGTCGCGCTCCTGTGAATGATTTTCCGCATCGCTGGTCTGCAACGGACTTTCGTATGACTGGGGCTGAATTTCCAGTTCAAGCTGTTGTTGTGGTTCTTCATTTTCTTTTTTAGAACCTTCTGACCTGTCAATAAAACGGCGCTTAATCAAAGCCATTTTTGTTTCTCCATAAGATTGGGTTTATTTAAAAGATTTTTTTATAAAAAAGTAAACTTCATTTACAAACAATTTTTATTGGATTTATATTTTTAATGAATTAAAAAAAGAATTGATGCCTTGATTATATTGTTTTATAAAAAGAAAAGTCAAGGAATTTTGATTTTTCATCAGTGTGGCAAATCAGATTTTATAACCAAGGCTCTCCTAAATTCATCCGAGGCAACCGAAAACAAATCCACCTCTGGAGGATTTTCTATCATAGTAACTTGACCTTCAAAGTCGACATCGTCTGCTATCCTAATTCGTCCAGTTTCTATATCGCCTTTTATTTTACTGCCAGAACACATCTCTACTCGTTCTAACGCGGTTATATTTCCGTTCACTTTGCCAGATATAACTGCGGAATTTACTTTTATAGAATCCACATCGCAGATTGCACTCTTTTCTATCTCTAAATCGCCGGACGATTCAATTTTTCCACTAAATTTTCCAGTTATTATCAAGTTATCGGTAAATTTTAAAACGCCATCAAATTCCGTTTCCTGCCCTAAAACAGTAAGATTCTTTTTTCGATTTTCTTCTCGTTCAACTTGCTTTGCTGTTTCTTTTTCATCAAGCATGATTTATCTTATCCTATTTATTTTAACTTCGCAATATAAGAAGCCTTCCGTAAAAGGCTCAAGCATTTTTTTTACTTCGCCAAGGCTGTTTATATAACAAGTTTGACCGCTATTTGTCGCTCTAACCGTGGGAAGCGAATTTTCTACGGAACGAAAGCAAGCCATTGCAAGATGCTGATACTGACATGCTTTACTGGCGCTCCAGGAATCGTTTGAAAGATTAACAAATAATCCTGCGCCTTTTTTTTTCATCGTCCTGGGAATTTTTGAAAAAGTGTCTTCAAAACATATTGGAGTTCCAATCGCAAACCCATCAAACTTTAAAAGATTGATTTTTTCACCCCTTGCCCAAAATACATTTCCATTTTCGAGCATTTTTTTATAGATTGGAGCGAGCAAAGTTTTTACAGGAAATTCCTCGGCAAAAGGAACCAAATGATTTTTTGAATAAATTTGATAATAAGGCAGAATATGAGAAGAATTCTTTTTTCTGATGAATAAGATTGCACTGTTATAATCTTTATAATTGGAACCTATTACAAAAGCACATTTCTTTGAATTTATATATTTAAATAAATCTTCGGAAAGTGCATAGCGATTTGGTTCGATATTCGCTTCGAAGTGGCTTAAAACATCCACAACAACAGCAGTTTCTGGCCATACGACCAAGTCAACATAAGGATGCTCTAAAAGAGCCTCATCTGTTAATTCTTTTAATTTTTCAACTTCTGCTTTATATTCAGCAAAATTACTTTTCCAAGGATTGCAATTATTTTGGATCAAAACAACTCTCAAAACAGAATTGACCCTTGCTTCTTCTATGCTAGCACCTACAACAACAGATTTTGCAAAATAAAGAATAAAACATAAAATTGCCGCTTGTTGAACTATGTTTAATCTTTTTCGCCTTCTGATTGTTTTTAAAAGATTGCAAACGATGCAATTAAAAAAGATTATGCCAAAAGTTATTCCCCAAACACCTGTAATTCTTGCAGTGCGAACAAAAATCGGAACTCTCCACTGAGTGTATCCAATAACGCCATAACCAAATCCCAAATAGCCGATTGTGCCTAAAACTTCAAATAAAAAAATTACTGCAGTGTTATAAAAATGCGAATATTTAGATTTTGAAAAAAGCTTTATTAAAGAAAAAACAACAGACCAATAAAAACCAAATAAAAAACAAACGCCAAAACCAGCCCAAAAGTTGTAAGAAAACAGCCAGTTGCAGATTAAAGCATAGGTTAAAAAACCATACAAAAAACCAAATAAAACAGAATCTTTTAATTTTAATCTTGATATAGAAAAAATAAATGGAACATAACAAAACCAAGCAAGTAAAGGTAGACCTTGATTGAATATAAAATTTGGAAAACTTAAAAACTTTAAAAAAGCCGAAAATACCAGCAAAAGAAAAAGCTGAATCAATTCGACCTCAAATTTGACTCTTCGACTAAAATTTGATTTCTAACTGATACAGGCAACTCCCAAAGAGCCTTTTTCAATTCCTGCCCAGAACGAAAAGCCGCCACATAATGAGGTGCGACTGTAAGTTGTTCACCTGTTTTAGGATTTCTCGCCTTTGAACGACCTTTTCGCAATCTAAGTTCAAAAGTTCCAAATCCTCGCAATTCGATTGCGTTTCCATTTTTTAAAGCAAGTTTTATTTCATCAAGAAGCTGTTCTACAACATCTTGAACGATTTTTTTTTCGCATTGTGTGTTTTGGTAAACTGATTCAACTAAATCGTATTTTGTAACTTTTTTAGATGACATGATTTACCCCCATAAGACATAAATTAGAAAAAAAATTCCTGATACTGCAACCACAATCTCAATCACAGCACCAGGTTTTTAGACAATGAGTCCTTAATGAATTATTTTGCAGCGGTTGCATTGAATGAAACATTATAGAGTTTCATCATGCGAGACTTTTTGCGAGATACAGCATTCCGTGAAATAACACCCTTACTGCGAGCAGAATCAAGTTTTGATACCAAAGTTGTCAATCTTTCCTGTGCAACTTTTGCATCTTTTGCCTGAACCGCTTCTACAAACTGTCTTGCATAAGTGCGAACTTCACTTTTAATTGCTTTATTGTGCAAGCGGCGAACTTCGCTCTGTGCATATCTTTTTTCTGCAGATGATTTTTTTCCAGCCAAAGGAGGCACCCCCATTAAAAAACTTCAATAAGTTTATCAAAGCAGTGATTTATAGTCAATATATTGCATAATTATTGAAAAACTGACTTTCTGTCGCTACTTATAATGTTCAATCTAGAATTATTTAGAATTCGGCTTTTTGTATTATTGACACAGCCATAAAGAATCATTAGAATACTTCAACATATTCGAATATTTTTGGAGGAAAAGTCATGGCTGGTGCAAGTAAGAACTCACGTACTGCAGTTGCAACTCAAAAATTCATCTGCCCTGTATGTAACGGCGAAATCGTAATGAAGACTTTGTATGAAAACGGAAGACTCCGCAACGTTGCAGAATGTTCTGGTTGTAAACTCACAAAACGTCGCCCTAAAGATTTTAGAAAGTAGACGTTTTAATCATAAAAATCCTGCTAAAACCAAAGTACACGGTTGAGCAGGATTTTTTTTACCCTTCTTATCTTCAAAGTAATTTTTTAATCATACATATTTAATCGATAAAGGATTCTACCGCTTTAGCAATATTTTCAATCGAGTCATACATTTTTTTTGTTTCTGGCAAACTTGAAGTAAAAATTTTTCCATAATGCTTTTCAACAATTCGCCTATCCAAAACGACAATCGCTCCCCTGTCAGAATTGCGCCTCATAAGCCTTCCAAACCCTTGCCTAAATTTTATAACAGCCTCTGGCAGCGAAAGCTCCATAAAAGGATTTCCGCCCCTTTGCAAAACCAATTCCGATCTTGCTGCAAAAACTGGATTATTTGGAACCAAAAACGGAAGTTTTACAATAATAACCTGCGAAAGACTTGACCCTGGCACATCCACACCTTCCCAAAAAGAATCGGTTGCAAAAAGAACACTGCTCTCATCTTCTTTAAAAGTGTTCAAAAGTCTAAAGCGATCATCGTCGCCTTGTTTTAAAATATTTATTCCAGAAGCTTTAAAAGCGGTTTTTGCTGAATCACAAGCATGCCTTAAAGAATCATAAGCGGTGAATAAAACCAAAGTCCTTCCACCACAAGCTTTTAAAAGCTTTACGATTGCATCTTCTGCATAGCTTTGAAACGAAATAAAATCTTCCGGAAAAGGGGCATCTTTTGTAACTGCAAACAAAACATTTTTTTCATAAGGGAACGGAGAAGGAAAATCACCTTCGCTAAGTCGCTGTTCGTCTGCAAAAAAAACACCAGTGCGTTTTTTCCAATAATTAAAAGAATTCCCTATTGAAAGAGTTGCGGAAGTACAGACAACACTAGACATGTTTTCAAAAACACCTCTGTTCATAGTTGGGGCAATATCAAGTGGGGTCTGAATAAATTGAACATAAAAGGGATTTTCATCATTTTTTGTAGAATTTGACGAAAGCCTTGATTTTTGAATCCAAAAAACGCTATCTTGATGCTCATCCCACGACAAAAAATTGTGCATAAAAATAGAAAAATCTTCCAATCGTCTTAGAACACTTCTACTTTCATACAAAACAGGACTTTCATTATCTTCTTCTGGAATAAAATCAAATAATTTCCGTACCGTTCCTACAAAATCCGAAAGATTTTTTTGCAAGGAAGACATCGCTTCAAAAACTTTTGCAAATTTCAATTTTGTTCCATCAAAAACTCTCAAAGTGTAATCATTTTCAAGAATGTCAAGTGATTGCTCATCAAGGTTAGCCAAAGCGATTTTTATTTTATTTACGCTTTCCATAAGTTCGTCAGCATTTTCTTCTGCCATCGAAAGAGAAAGCAAAGTAAGTAAAAATCCAGCGACAGAATTGCGCCTTTGCCTGTACATTAGGTTTAACTGCTTTTGTACTCTAAATCTATTTAACTGAGTACTAAAAAATGACGTTGCTGCTTCTTCAATTCCATGAGCTTCATCAAAAATCAAGCGCTTATAAGGAGGAAGGACGGCAGAATCTTCAAAACCAATGCTGTCAAGACGAGTTTGTATATCAGCAAAAAGCAAATGATGATTTACAATCAAAAGATTTGCGTCAATCGCTTCTTTCCGCATTTTCATGACAAAGCACTTTTCTCGAAAAGGGCACTTCATTCCCATACAGGCGTCGGATTCTGAATTAACCTTTTGCCAGATATTCTCCAGTGGCAAAAAAGAAAGGTCGGTGCGACTTCCTGTTTTAGTGGTTTTTGCCCATTCAAAAATTTTATCAAAACTTTCCTGTTCTTCGTCAAAAAGATCTCTTTCTTTTCCCACATCTTCAAGGCGGCGCAAACAGACAAAATTTTGCCTTCCTTTTACCAACACTGTCTTTAATTTTTTACCGACAATTTCTTCCGCTTTTGGAATATCTTTTTCTATGAGTTGTTGCTGAAGATTTATTGTACCTGTGGAAATTACAACTCTTTCTTTATTTTCAAGCGCCCAAAGGATAGAAGGAATCAAATATGAAAAAGATTTACCGACTCCTGTTCCTGCTTCAAAAACTCCAATTTTGTTGTCGTTAAATGCAAGTGTAATTTTTTTTACAAGGGCTAATTGAGATGGGCGTTCCTCATAATCTTTTGACTTTTTTGCGAAAGAACCAGAATTCGAAAGATAATCGCTGGCTTGTTCTGGATCAATTTTTTTTACCACAACAGGAAGTACAGCCTCCATAACGACATAGACATCTGAAACTTCGTTATTGATTATGTAAAAACCTTGAGCATTTTCTGCACAATCACTTGCAAAAGCTAAATCTGCATCAGAAGGATATAGATTTCCCGACGGATGATTGTGAATTAGAACCGAGGATTTTCTTGCTCCAGAATAATGAATTGGAACACTGTTTATATTTCCTCTGGATAGAGCCTCGACCGAAATAATCATTCCAGTTTCGTCTATATAACCTGCAAAAAAAACTTCGTTTCCGTTGGCATCTTCTATCTGATTTTTGATTTCAAGCCTTGTGCTTTCTGAAAAACGCCTGTTAATTTCCAAATTACATCTCCAAAAAAGGATGACAGAAAAACTATCAATTAAAAAACCCCTTGATGCCAGCAAAAAATGCAAAAACAAATCAAGGGGTTTTTATCTGAAAAAAATCATCTCCCACGGGAATTGAACCCATGTTGTCGGGATGAAAACCCGATGTCCTAACCACTAGACGAGGGAGACATTTGCAATTACTTCGTAATTGACGTTGGTATATTAACAAAAGCGATTTTTTTTGTCAATAAGAAAAATATATTTTGTAAACAAATTGGTATAAGTTCGTCTTATAGGGAATTCGTAAAAAGTTCGTTTTCTTCGTTTTCCTTTAAGGCGCTAAATCTACAACTAAAACAATCAAAAAAGAGGTGTATTAGCGTCATTTCTATTGGTTGGCACAGTTTGATTTAGCATTCTTTTTGTTAAAAGAACCTTCTGTTCAGTCCAATAGGAAGGTTCTTTTTTTATGCTCATTTTCCAAAAGGTCTCCTCCTTTGTTCTTTTGGAAGTGTTGCATAAAAGCCAGATGTTTTCAAAAAACTACTGGCTCTTTTTCGACCCAGACGGTTTGGAATAGGACTTGTCAGCGCCTGTTTTATTCTGGAAGGTTCAACTCCTTCTTGGGTCAATAGACTCTCGTATGAGAGATATAAACTTAATAATCATAGAGGACTGACTATGAAAACAATTACCTTTGCACTTCAAAAGGGTGGCACTGGAAAAACCAGCATTCCCGTATCAACAGCTGTGCAGTTGGCGGAAAATGGAAAAAAAGTATTGATGCTAGATGCAGACCCACAGGGGAACGCAACGACTTGGCTTGGCATCGACACAATTTCTGTAGAACTTGCAGATGTTCTTATGAAAAAGTTACCTGCAAAAGATGCAATCATTAAAACCCAGGTTGAAAATCTTTCAATTATTCCAACAGCAAGCTTAAACTCTGATTTAAGGCTTTATTCAAAAACACTTGCAACCCAGCAACCATTTATCATCAAACATATTTGTCGGGAAGTTAAGGAAGACCTTGATTTTCTCGTTATTGACACATCACCGTCTTTTGGAGCCCTTGAAGAAAGCTGTCTGCTGGCTTCTTCTGATGAAGCCGTTACGGTTTTAAATATCGATGAATTTTCATCTGACGGACTTATTACATTCATGCAAAATATTGACTCTCTAAAAGACCGATACGATACCGACAAACCAAAGATGAACAAAATCATCTTGAATTCAAGGGATTTAAGGCTTGTTCAACAGGCAGATTATCTTGAAAAAATTAAGTCAGCAACAGATTCAAAACTTTATATTGTTCCTGTAGACCAGGGATTTCGTAAAGCTCAGACCGTGCATATTCCGCTTCAATACCTTGAAGGAGTAAAAAAAGAAACTCTGTCGGTCATTTGTGAACTTTGTAAGGATTTGGAGAGAGAATAAAATATGCCAAGCAAAAAGATTTCATACAACGACTTAAAAAACACAATGATAACAATCAGCTTGCACAGGCATTTTCATCTGGAAAAGCCTTAGTTACACAAAATACTGGCTTTGAGAAGGTCAAAATTGAAGATATTGCAGAAAATCCAAAAGGAGACTTCACAGAAATATTTCCGTTCAATGAAGAAATGGCAAAGTCAATTGCTGAGTCAATGATAGCAAAAGGGTATGACAAGACACAGGTAATTCATCTTTTCAAAATCAGAGAAGAGCCAGAAACACTAGAAAAACCAATTCCTGGAGACGGTGCACACCGTGTTGCCGCTGCAAAGATTGCTGACATTGAAGAAATTCCAGCATATATTCATACCTTTGATACCAGAACGGAAACCTTGATATATGCCTATGAACTTCAGATTCTAAGACGAAACCTTGAACCGCCGTATCAAAAACTTGATGCAATGGCAAAACTTGACCAACTTAAAAATCCGGGTAAAAAGGCAGATGGACAATCCACAGGAAAATCATCGGAAGAAATAGCAGCTGTTCTTGGAGTCTCGACTCGTACGGCAGAAAGGATGCGTAACATCATCAACAACGCAGACGATGAAACTCTTGAAGCAGTAAAAAGCGGCACGGTCTCAATTTCAAAAGCAGATAAAATCACCACTGAAAAGAAATACAGTACCTACAATATGCCCTATTTCATGAAGTAATAATTTGCTTATATCTTTTCCTGACACAAAGGCTTTTCCTTGCATTTTGCCTTTATAATAATGCGGAATAAGAACATTCATTACACTTCCAAGAGTGCTTTTACCACTTCCACTTTTCCCTGAAATTAAAATAAATTCACCTTTTTTAATTTCAAGATTGATATTTTTTAAAGCAACTTCCCCATCTTCCCATTCATAAGAAACATCTTTTTACAAAATCATGGTTACACCTCATACTGAGCTTTCCATAATTTTGTGTAGTAGCCATCTTCCTCAAGAAGTTCCCCATGCTTTCCTTTTTCAAGTAAATTTCCTTTTTGAAATACAAGAATTTGGTCAGCTTTCTGAATTGTTTTTAAATGATGAGCCACTACAAGTACGGTTCTATTCTTTGCAAGTTCTGTAATGGCATCTTGTATCAAAGATTCATTTACAGGATCAACATTACTTGTCATTTCATCAAGAATTAAAATCGGTGCATCCTTTAAAAAAGCTCTTGCAATAGATATTCTTTGTCTTTGTCCACCTGATAAAATCCCACCATTTTCTCCAATATCAGTTTCATAACCTTCAGGTAAACTCATAATAAAATCATGGATTCTTGCTTTCTTTGCAGCCTTGATGATTTCTTCTTTTGTTGCCCCTTTTTTTCCTACTCTGATATTTTCCTCAATCGTATTATCAAACAGCTCCACATTCTGCATAACAATGCTGATACGATCCAAAAGTTCATCATAAGGAATATCTCTTATATCAGTTCCTCCAAGTGTAATTTTGCCTTGCTGCACATCATAAAATCTTAATAACAGGTTAGTTATCGTCGTTTTGCCACTTCCTGACTCACCAACCAGTGCAGTCATTGTTTTTTCATCAATATCAAAACTTAAATTTTCCATTTTGAACTCATCTTTTTCATAGGAAAAACCAATGTTCTCAAAAGCTATATCATTATCTTTCGGAATAATCCCGTCCACTTTATCCAGTATTACATCTGCATATAAAATTCTTGAAAGTCTTTCATAACTGTCCACCGCCGAAACATAGTACATATAGTGTTGTTCCATAGAAGCGAACGGCTTATAAAACTCTTTTGAGATTACCGCAAAGATAATAAAATTAAGTACATCAAGATTTCCCTTTACAACAAATATTGTTCCTGCAATTAAAAGAACTAAATATCCAATATCCAGTAAAAAACCAAATATAGATAGCTGTTTTGCCTTGAATCTTGAAGCTGCTTTACTTGTTTCTCCAAACTTTTTTGTCTTATTCATAAGCTCATTATCCAAGCTCTTATTGTTTGAAAAACTCTTTAGTACAGGTATTCCTCTAACATATTCAACAAATAAGCTAACCATATCAAGAAGGCTTAAGTTGTTCTGATTTTCTATTTTTTCAGATTGCTTAATTGTCATATATAGAAAGGCAAGTGCAATCGGAACGGATACTGCCATTATCAGTGCCAACTTTATATCAATACTTGCAAGACCAACAAATACGACTGCACCTATCAAAAAATCACCAAACATTCTCGACCACATGTGTCCTACAACAAGGGACATATTATCAACATCTTTGTGTAAAATTGTATTGATCTCTCCCAGTCTTTCATTGGTATAAAATCCCAAACTGAATTTCTTTAATTTGATAATTATGCTTTCTCTTATTTGCTGAACAATATCAAAACCTGCACTATGCTTTTTCATATCTGCGACCATATTACAAATACCTTTGAAGACTACAAGTAATCCAATCGCAATAAAATATTTATAAAGCATATCTAAACTCGTCCCATCAAATATCTGAAACAGTATAGAAAATACGATAACAATCATGGCTATGGAGCTTAGTCCATAAAGGGCAAAGAATACACTTGATATAATCAAATCTCTCTTGCCGGTTTTTGTAAGTAGTTTTAACATTTCTCTAAACATTTTCTGTTACCACCTCTTTCAAATTCCATCTATCAACTTTGTTCTGTGCATCAACCATATCCTTATAAAAATCACATCTTTTCATCAACTCTTCATGGCTTCCTGCATCAAGAACAACACCCTTATCCATAACTATAATTTGGTCTGAATCTCTAATCGTATTTAGATGATGAGCAATTGTAATGATGGTTTTATCCTTACTTAAATCATCAATCGCTTCACCGATTAGTCTTTCATTTTCACTATCAACAGCTGCCATTGCCTCATCTAATATTAAAATCGGTGCATTTTTAAGTATCATTCTTGCTATGGAGATTCTTTGTTTTTCTCCACCGGATAACTTAACTCCCATTTCACCTATTCGTGTTTCATATCCATTTGGTAAAGCAGAAATAAAATCATGGCATCTTGCTTTTTTAGCAGCTTCTATGACTTCTTCTTTTGTTGCATTTAGTTTTCCGATTGCTATATTTTCAAAAATACTTAAATCAAAAAGGATAACTTCTTGCCCGACACTACCAATCAGCATTGAGATGTTTTCTTGACTATATTCTTTTATGTCTTTTCCATTTATCAGTATTTGTCCTTCGTCTGCATCCCAAAATCCCATAAGCAAATTAGATACGGTACTTTTCCCACAACCGCTTGCACCTACAAAGGCATTCAAGCTATTTTTCTTAAAAGTTAAATTGATATTTTTTAGCTCAAAGCAATCTTTTCCGTATGCAAAATTCACATCTTTAAATTCTATGTTTCCAAATTCTAAACCTTGTTCTGTCTTTTTCTTTGGAAGCGGAACTGTTAAAACTTTTCCAATCGCCTTTAATGCCTCCCTAAACACAATAGAAAAATGTTGCAATGTAGCTGTCTTACTTATAGATGCAGTAAAAGCAGATGATAAAATTATTGCAAGAATAAAATTAGGAGTTGTAATATTCCCATAATAGAGAAAGATACTTCCCAAAATCATGACAATTACCACTCCAATTTCCATAAATATGTCAATAAGTCCCATTGGAATTGTAATTGCTCCCATGCTCTTTTTAACCCAGTAAATATACTCTCTTGCCGTTTTTAATGTTCTTTCACTAATCTCCTCTTCTTTAGCAAAAGCCTTAATCACAGAGATATTTTTTACATATTCCATTAGCTCTTCTCTCATCTTGTTTTCATGGTTAAAGTAAATAGCAAAGTTCTTATCCATTGTTTTCTGTGAAAGAACTTTTACCAAATACATGAGTGGAACTCCGGCAATCATTCCAAGAGCAAGACGCCAGTCTACAAAAATCATAGCTATGAAAATAATGGTAGGCAGAAGCGTAACTGCCATTATTTCAGGAAGACCATGAGCAAGGTATACTTCCACTTGCTCCACATCATGCTGAACAATGTTCGTAAGCTCCCCTGTATTATGTTCTTTGAAAAATCCCAAACTTAGTTTTTTTAGATGCCCGATAATATCTATCCTAAGTTCTGTCAATTTTTCGTATGCTTTCTCATGGGCAACCTTTGTTGCAAAATAGTAAAACACGCCTTTTAATACAAACGATATAAAGATTCCCAAGAATATATACTTTAAATTACCTTCGTTAATATTGTTTGTGATTAAAGAACTAATCAAATATACAAGTAAGATTTGTGGTATCAAATCAAATACTATTTTTAAAGCAAGAAGTGAATTGGATAAACTATTTTTCCCAATCACTTTTTTCCTTAATTCATTTTCCGGCATGAACAACTCTCCTTTCAAAATTGAATAATATTGAATTTTAATTCAGTATTAAAGTTTAAAGTAAGACTTTGCTGATTACGCAAAGTCTATTTTTTAGTGCTGATTATAGGGATTCCACTCCCTTGTAATAACACCTTGCAATAAGTTTTAACATATCTTTTGCCCACTTTTCACTTTGATAGTGCCTTGCTATTTCAAGAAGCCCCTCTGTAAAGTTACTGGCTAAAATATGGGCAAGCATTGGATCATATTCCTGTTTCGATTGTCTTTTTAAACTTACTTCAATATGAACCTGCATTTGCGATATGAGTTTTTGTTTTGCTTCTGTATGCTTAGTACCTGAGCTTTTATCCATTAAAATAATTAACTTCTTACGCTCTTTTAAAAGTTCATGAATATAATTTTCTCCAACTTCATCAAACCTTTCAGAAGCAGAACCTTTTTCCAAAGATTCTTCCTCATTAAAAGCTGACTCGAAGTTTATATAAACAGAACTTACTACTGCATCAAACAAAACTTCCTTATTTTTGAAATAGGTATAAATTAGTGCCACAGGAATATCTGCTTCTTTTGCAATTTCTGTTAATTTGGCACCTCTATAATCCTTTTTATAAAATACTTTTTCCGCTGCTTCGAGTATTCTATTTCTAACTTCTTCTTTTAATACTTGTGCCATAGCACATCTCTTTCTATTCCAATATTGAATTTATGTTTAATAATAAATCAAAATTCAATATTTGCCAAGATAGCTGTAGAAAAAACACTACTTTTATGTTATAATTTATTTAATATTTAAAACTTGCTTAACGCTTGTATTACAATCATTCTTTTGTAGCAAGCACAGTAAGTGTGTACCCACTTACGAAAAATCGATGAAGCAGCCCCTCGTGGAGTTGCTTCTTTTTTTTCAATTTTAGCTTGTTAGGGAGTACCCTAAGACCCCTGAATCTAGAGAAAGGAAGTAACAGACATGGCAAATAGAATTAGAAATGTTCAGCTGAAAATAAACTTAACAGAAGAAGAAAAAGCACTTTTTGAAAAGAAAATGAAGATGTCAAAGTGTAAGACAATGAACCATTTTCTAAGAAAAGTAGTGTCAGAATCAGATATTTATGTTGTCGATTTACAGCCATTTAGAGAAATACAAGGATTGCTTTTTAGGTATGCAAGTAGTGTAAACCAAATTGCTAAACGAGTTAATTCTACTGGTATTATCTATAACGATGACATCAAAGATATGAAATCTCAAATTGAACATCTATCAAAAGAAATATGGCAGATACATTCCCTACTACTCAATAAAACTACTAACAAAGGAGATGACATATAAGTGGCAATTACAAAAATACATCCTGTAAAATCTACTCTTAATCTTGCTATTGCTTATATAACAAATGAAGAAAAGACAGACGAAAAAATATTGGTAAGCACAAATAAGTGCTTTGCTTCAACTGCCCATACTGCTTTTATGAAGACTAGAGAAGATAATAAAGTTAATGGAACTATACTTGCAAGACACCTCATTCAATCATTTATGCCTGGTGAAGCTACGCCAGAAATTGCACATCAAATCGGAATGGAACTTTGCAAGAGAATACTTAAGGATCAATATGAGTTCGTACTTACTACCCATATAGACAAAGGTCATATCCATAACCATATCATCTTCAATAATGTAAATATGGTTACAGGCAAGTGCTACCAGTCTAACAAGAGAAGCTATCATCAAATTAGGTATCAAAGCGATAAATTGTGCAAAGAAAATAATCTATCTGTTATTGATGAATTCTATGAAACTTATAGAAAGAAATATAAGACTAATGGTAAATCATGGTATGAAAATGACCAATTTAAGAAAGGTACTTCTTGGAAAAGCAGACTTCAATTTGATATAGATAGAGCTATTAAACAAGCCAATGATTGGGATGATTTTCTAAAGAAAATGACTACCCTTGATTATGAAATCAAGTATGGAAAGCACATTGCGTTTAAGCACAAGGACAAAGAAAGATTTACAAGAGCTAAGACTATTGGAGAAGATTATACTGAGGATAGATTAAAAGAACGTATCTTAGATAATACTAATCAAAGAACCTATACTGTTAAAAACGTGTTGGGAATATTATAGATATTGCAAATAATGAAAAGATAAAATCAAGCAAAGGCTATGAGTATTGGGCTACAAAACATAATTTAAAAACTGCAGCCGATACTGTACTTTTGATGCGTGAAAAAGGATTTAAGTCTATCTCCCAGCTTGATGAATTCATTAAGGAAAGTGCATTAAAAAGACAAAATATACAGGATGAAATCAAAGTCATAGATAACAAAATTTCAGCTCTATCAAATACTATGGAACAAGTTCATACTGTAAAATTGTATCGTCAAATCTATCTGGAATATAAGAAAGATCCATCTGATAAGGCTTTTTTTGAGGAACGTAAATCAGAAATAATACTCTATGAAAATGCCCTTTCAGACCTAAAAAAAACTTACTCAAAACTTCCAAATTCCAAGGATATTCTGGAAGAGCTTGATTCATTGTATGAAAAAAAGAATACCCTAATGCAAGAGTATTCTTCTGCAAAAACTGATATGAAAGAACTGTATCAGATCAGAAAAAATTATGAGAAATATATGAGTAAGGAGATAGAGAGGTGATTCAATTTATTATATGCTCACAATAGAATTGTTCTAAAGTTTTCTTTTAGTTTTATGCAAATAAACTGTTTCTCTAGATTTTTACTAACACTTAAATATTCAATAATATCATTCATAAAAGATATATTATAAGTTGTATGAAGTCCCTCAGTAAAGGGTGCATCGCTTTCAAGGAGTATCCTATCTATTGGAATCATATCAATAATAGTTCTCCCATTTTTACTCTTTATCATTTGTTGATTTATGGAGAAAAAATAACCTCTCGATATTGCAATTTTTAAATTACTTAAATTACCAGTGTACCAATGCAATATTACTTTTCCCTCAAATCCATCAAGAATTTTCAAACAGTCATTTTCTGCCTTTCTTGTATGAACACTTATTATCTTTTTGTTATCAGCTTTACATAAATCAACAATTTTTTTAAATACTTCTTTTTGCTTATCTACATTTTCTATATTTTGGGCAGAATAATCTAACCCAATTTCTCCAATATAACGTGTCGTTTTAATGTATTTTTCAAAAATATTAATTTGAGCATAATATTGTGCGGCCAACTCTGGATGAAAACCTAATGCTAATCTTACATATTTATAATCCCAATTCTCGGCATAGTATTTCCTATACAAATCTGGTAGATTGGTTACTGCAAGAGTATAAGACTTCTTATCTTCAATATATTTCAAAACTTCATATTTATTTTTGTATAGGTCAAAGTGCATATGCATATCCATATAAAAGTTAGTCATCCAATTCCTCCAAATATGTTTTTAATTCCTCCATACCTCTAATATACAGATTTGCATAATCTTCAATATTATTCTCTATAGAGCCACTAGATTGAATTGTCATAAAAGCGTATTTAGGATTAAATTTTCTTAATCCAAAACGATACGAATTTAAACAAGTTCTGGAAACCTTGCCTCCATTAAATTTATTATCCCTATATGAACTTTGATCTATAATGCCTGCACGCATGATTGCTGCTTGTCTTATTACGCATGGTAAACAGTAACCACAATGCCTAGCTTCCTTTTCTTTTTGCATTCTACCATTATCCGGATGTGAACAGGACATAGTATTATCCAAATTTTCTCTAACAAAAGATTGATTTTTGCAGTTCAACAACATTTCACCTTTTGTTTTAAATTGATACGGATTAACTAACGTTACTTTTAATTCAATTAAATCTAACAACTTTTGAAACAAGCCCATATAATGTGGGTGTGTTGTTCTTGTGCTACTTGTACCTATTCGAGAAAATGTGTTAGGAATATTTAATGAAATAAAACCATTTTCTGGTATAACCAAATGAACTTGCTTTCTCAAACATGATGCAACTGCTAATGAGTGAGAGAAAAACATGAAGGAACGTGTTCTTGTAGTATCTTCAATACCTGACACAACCTTTGCATAATACTGATGGAAATCTCTTAATTCTAATGAATACTGATTAATAAACTTTTCTTTAAGAATATCTTGAAATTCCTTTGTTCCTTTCCCGCCACCATAATGGCTCACAAATAATGTTTTATCACTATTACTTTCCAACAAATCTATTGCACCAATAAACGAATCCATTCCGCCTGAAAACATACAAATTTGATCATAACTTTTTATTTTTTGCTTTGATTTTTCCCATTTATTGTTGTTTATCTTTTCCTCTTCAGATTGCTCTCTTCTTCTAAAAATAAAAGTCCATTTATCGCCGCTTAAAAAATTCAACATTTTCTCAAGTGTTGATTTTGCATTTTGCCACATATCATATTCTAAAATAGGCATGTATATAGAAAATTCTCTACTCCATCCATCATGCGCATCTTTTCTTAAACATAATCTATCCGCCGCAAAAACAGCCATAGAAATGTAAAGCAAATCTAACGCTTGTTGACTGTACCAATACGGTAACTTGTTTTTATTCTTCCAAAATGTATATGAAAAAGAATTGGAGTTGAAAAAATCAACATTTATTGCTTGTTCATCAACTTCAAAAGTATCTGTTTTATTTATGTGACAAACTATTTTCATAAGATTCCCTCCATAACTTTCAAACAGCATTCATGCATATCTCTAATCGTAGACGAAATATTTTTATTTATTATATTACCTTGCTTATTAAACTCAACATCTACAATTCCCATAATCATATCTTTAAATTCGCATTCCGTAGCATATGAATCATCTGCATTTGTTATATACATTTCTAAACGACTACCTAAGTCTTTCATCATTGTAATCCAAATATATGCACCAACGTATTCTTTTAAGGCTTCATGCATTAATTCAATTGACATATTATTTAGAGAGTCTATATCCATCGAATTATTTTCAACATAATCAAATACTTTAGATAGAGCTGCTTGTGTAGCTTCCTTAGCCACAATATCTTCTTTAGTGCTTGAATTAGGTGCAATTACATCTACTAACCTAGAAAAAATCGCCTCTACAGATTTACCTTCGTATTCAATTCCGAGATTTTTAAAAGTTACCTTCACGCCATTAGTGACAATACCATTAAAAAAGTTCCCCAGATTTCCTCCAGCTTTCCTTCCAGAGTATGACTGTGAAGCCAAACTTCTAGCTCCACCAGCTGCTTTAACATATTGTCTTGCTATATGTTTTGCGGAACTGTATGTACCACCACTCTTTACAAACTTTGACATATCTGACTTAACTGTCTTCCATTTGACTGGTTCCGTTACATCAGTGTCTTCATCTTGATTAGGGTTATAATCTTCTGGTAACAAGGAATTTCTATCATTCCTACCATTAAAAATACTTGATGTTCCCATAAGCCCCTCCTCTTATACTATTTTTCTAACAGTTTTTCTATTCCAATTTTTAAGCCTTGTTTGTTCTTATCCCATTGAGATGCTATCTCTAAAATTTCTACTTTCTTATTCATTTTATTTGCATATTCAGCTATATAACTTATACAACCAAGATTAATTTGCGAGCCACTAAGTGATTGTAAATAACTGAGAGTATCATTGGTTAACTCAGTTCTTTGCTGTGCAAACAGTAGAAATGATTTCATCAATTCTTTGGCTATTGTTGTTTCAGATATCATGGAAGAATTCATAGCCTCAAGAATTGCAGCCGCATCAGCATCTGATATATTTGCAACAGATTTAATTGCTTGTTGAATTTTAACGTCTGATTTTGAAAGAAGTTGTTCCAATATTTCTTGGGCTTCTGGTGAAAGAAAAGATGATATACGACTAATTTTTTCATCCAATGAGGTTCTTGTAAAATAAAAATATGTATTGAGGTTTTCATCAGATAATTTAGGATCTATTTTACACCAATTTAAAAACCAATTATCTTCTCTCCAAATTTTTAACTTATCGCTATTCTCTGGTGTACCATTCTCGAATAGTGTTAATTCTTTACTTAAACTATTATCCGCTGCCATCTCTGCTATTTTATTGAAAATTCTTGGTTTTATATATTCCAACATCATTATCTTTGCAAGAATTTTTCTATCCAATTTCTTATTCTTATAAGATGCCATTTGCACTCTCATATACATGGAATTCAAGAAGCGTTTACACTGACGAGGGTTTCCACGCAATCCATTAGATAAAACAAATGCCAGCTGATTTGCAATAGAAAGTGATTCTACAATATTTGAATAATTATCTTCTTTATCTGAAAATAAAGTTATAATTGATTCGATCTTAAATCTCTCGAAATCCTCTTTTTTCTTCTCAACTATCCATGATAGAGCCTTTTGAAAATTTTCTTCCGATAATTCCGACTGTAAAAGTAAACATGCAATATAAATTTCCACCTCATCTGCATTTAATTGTGGGATGCGAATAGGATATTGTATTAATTTCTCAAGATATTCTTTCCCAATATCAATCTGAATGCCTTCTATATCTCTAAATTTACTTTTAACTGCATACGAAATATGACGTTCATCAGCACCAATAACGAAAGCAACTTTTCCCTTAAAAAGAAATAATTTTATTGCTTCAAGCGTTTCTAAAATAGTATCTGGTCTACATCTATCCAACTCATCTATAAAAACAACTAAACGACTAATTTTTGTTTCTTCTAACAAAGATGCAAATGCTTTTTGAAATTTTCTAATATCCTCACGTAACTCTTTGTTATTTAATTCGCTTTCAATATTAGATTTAATTTTTTCTAAATCAGTGACTTCTATTTTTTCTTGACCATATTTCAAGACCTGATTCATTGTTATGCCAAGTAAAGAGCCAATCCCTCCTGTCACTAAAAAATCAGTTCCATATTTCAATGCACCTTTTACCAATTTAAATTTATCAACACTTTTATATAACCCTTTAATAATTTCTTGTGCCTTTTTAGTTAAGTGTGTTTCTTTACTAATCTCATCAAGAATAGTACCTAATATCGCCGTTTTTGCGTCTTCATAATTTTCAAATAGCCAACCATTAAATACTAAACATTTAATTTTTTCATCTTCCTTAATCAAACGCTCTTTGCACATATACATCAAGCTTGACTTTCCACTCCCCCAGTCACCATATACTCCAATACTCGCTGGTAAAATAGAATCATCTGTGATGATACTTTGAAGCGTTTGTATTAAGTAATCGTAGTCAAGAAAATCAAGCTCAGTTTCACTATCTTTCCACATTTATTCACCTCATATATCAGGATAATTTCTTAGTCTATTTGCGTTCGCAAACCTTGTTCCATGCGATTTTATGTTCAAAATTAATTTCAGTGTTTTCGGATAAGTTCTTTACATACTTCTCAACGAAAATATCTGTGTTATCAAGTAATCTCAAATAATACTTTAATGGAGGAAACACACCATTCACTATGATTTGACATCCATGTTCTTCTCTGATTTTACATATCATTTCACCTATTGCCACTCGGTCATCCTCACTAGGTGCAACCGTACTTAACAAATAGTATCTTTGTACAGGTTTTTCACTTATTTTTTTATAAGCATCCTCAATCATAATTGCATTGACTGGTATTTCAAACTTAACTTCAACCACTTTATAAATAGAATTATCATTGTCATTTCGAACAACAATATCCCCGGTCTCTCCACTACTCTTATCACAACTATTATGAGATGCTAGCTTATCTAAAGTTTTTCCATTAAAACGTTTAAGCTCATCTGTAATACACTGATAAATACTATATAATGCAACGACAGGAAGTATAGACGCTCCTCGACTCTTATATTGAAAATAAAAATGCTCATGTAAAGATTTCATAATCTCATTAATTGTTAGTGAGGTTTCCTTTTCTATTGGATTAACAAGAATCACTGTCTTATCTTTTTTGCATTTAATGCTATACGCCATTATAGCTGTCACATATTTTTCGGGATCTGCTCCATTTACTTCAACATCATTAAGAATATTTAAAAATGCCGCCTTTACATTTTTATTCTGAATTTTCCCTGGAAAATCTAATTCATACGGGATATTTTGTTCAAGACTTCTAGTTAACCAACCAGACTCTTTCATTGCACCAAGGAATCTTTTTTGTTTCATAAATGGAGTTACGTACTTAGTATCAAAACTTCTTCCACTATATCCATTCTCCATATTTGCTTGATGTCTTCTCACGTCCTGTTCAGGATGTAAGCTTTTATATACTAAACTAGTTAATAGAACAGTAAATACACCTTTAAATGTCTCTTCTTTATCAACTATAATTTTAACCATTTCAATCTGATTCTCCATTAAACCAATCGAATCTAAGTTACCTATTTTTTCAGCTTCATTATATTTTTCTTCTAAAAATTTTGTTTCTCTTTCCATCATTTCTCCTCCAACAAAAAATTGTTTTACAATTTCATCTGCTACTGCTTTTACCATATTCACACAAATTGAATTGCCAATACGTGCATACAGATTTGCAGTACTGCCTGTTTTTTTATAATTTTCTGGAAATCCCATGAATCTAAAACACTCATCCATTGTTAACTTTCTTACTACATCTCCATCTTTTATAAAATATCTTCCACTAGATTCTTGAGATGCTAATGTAGGATGTATTCCAGAGGATGAATAAATTCTATTAGGCTGTTTATGGACTCTAGATAGGTGTTCCGTACCTGGTCTAACACCCACAGTTCTTATTTTTTTATTTCTATACCCACAAAACATTAACCCTGATTTTGATTGTTTTTTTATTTGCGAATCATCAAGAATTGTATAACTTTCTTTAGGAAGTATTTCAAAGTCAGCAGCCTTATCTAAAAATGGTTTCATTGTTTCAATAGTATTCGTCTTTAGCTTTGTAAAGTCAAAAGCTCTACCATTCAGGTTTCCAACTATAATAATTCTTTCTCTGTTTTGAGGAACGCCAAAATTTCTAGCATTAAGTACTTTGTAAACAACTGTATAACCTAACTCCGATAGTACAGACAACATAACGGTAAGCATTCTTCCTTAATCATGTTTTTCAAGATTTGACACATTTTCTAAAACAAACGCTTTAGTTTTTTTTTCTTCTATAATTCGACAGATATCAAAAAATAAGGTTCCTCTTGTTTCATCATAAAATCCTTTTTGCTTTCCACAAATTGAAAATGCTTGACATGGAAAACCTGCACAAAGAATATCAAAATCAGGAATATTCTTTGGATTAAGTTGCGTTATATCACATCTTGGATTTTCCCCGAAATTTAATTCATACATTTCACAAGCATGATCATCTATCTCTGAACTAAAAACGCACTTACATCCTGCATTTTCAAAACCTAATCTAAATCCACCTATACCAGCAAAAAGGTCAATAAACTTTAATTTTTTATCTACCATTCTATACCTCATTCATTTATTTTCTTAAATATATTTATATTTCCAGCGTCTAAAAATCCTTTGGATAGCCCACCAGCTCCTGAAAATAAATCTATAACTGTAAACTTAGACACCCGTTTTCCCTCCATCTTCAATACTTACACACTCTACAATTTCCGAAATATCGCATTCCAATACATCACATATCCTTAGCAATACATCAGTAGTAACATTTTCGCCATTTTTTATTTTGTAGAATGTACTTTTACTTACTTTGGCTTTTTCCATAAGCTCAGTATTTTTCATTTCTATATCTATTAATTTCTTAAATAATTTTTTATAGCTTAGTTTTGACATGATTATCCTCCAGTCTTATCCATCTTAATATCACATCGTTTCTATTATAGCATAATAATAGAACTTTTAATAGTATTATCTTCTTTTTTCTCGAACTAATTTTGCAATAAAAAAATCGGTGTAGCCCTAAGACCACACCGACATATTCTATCTCTCCGTTTCCTTTGAAGATTCTTTCTTTTCTACAGGTTTTGCTTTTTCTTCAGCCTTATATTTCTTTATTGCTCCAAGTACTGATTCTTTCTTTTCTTCTTGCTTCTTCATCTGTTCCTTTGCTTTTAAAAGCTTAGACGATAGTATTCTAACATTAGTATGTTCATTTCCGTTATCGTCAATGGATGATCTCACCTGTCCAAAAAGCTTTACAAAGTCTCCCTGCTTAAAGTTCTTTGGAATATCTCCCTTATCCCCATAAGCTGAGCAATTAGTGTAAATCTTATTTCCCTCATCATCTTTTGACACAACCGAGAAATTAACTACTTTAAAGGCTTCTCCATTCTTATTTTCTCTTTCAATTGTTTCAACCTCACCTACGATATTCCCAACAATATTCACCAGATCATTATCTTCTTTTTCAATTGCTGCACTGTCTTTAATTTGTCCATTTTCTCTAAGTTCGTCAATCAAATAATCAAACTCATCATTAAGTAAACTCATACTGTCATTATCCATATACTCCTGATATAACTTATCCAAGGCAACTTTATCATTGATTCCTTTTTCAAAACTAATTAGTGCCTTAGCAAAATCTTCGTGATTTTCATTTGCCATTTGTTCAAGTGTATTTCTCATTTCTTTGTAGTTCATAATATTCCTCCATATTTTCTACTAAAATTGAAAAGGAGCTTGAAATAAGCTCCTTAACGTTCATCATGCTCTTTAGATTTATTTCCTTTTATTTCTGTTTGTTTTTCTTCTGACTGATATGACCTAATCTGCCCCAGGATAGATGCTTTTTCAGATACCTTATCTTTGCTTTCTGCCTTTGTATTAAGGTTATCCTCTACATCATAAGTAGTTTCAAAGTAGTCACTATCTCTAAAGTCATTATCGTATCTATCTGGCACACCATCATTGTCCAAATCTTTTGCAAGCGGATCATAGATATTACCATCGCCATCTCTTTCAAGACCTAATGCTTTTTTAAGGTCATTATCATCAATAGATACAAACTCCCCAAAGTCTCCATATTCCATTTCTTGTTTTAGAAATTCCAATGCCTTTTCTTTACTACCAAGGTCTTTGAGATAATCAATCTTTGTAATTGGTTCTCCATTGATATATTGAGTAGCTGTAAAGTCTTTTAAACTAATTTCATATTGAATTTCATGCTTTTCATCTGGTGTAGTAGTATATGCAATTCCAATATGAGCAATATCAGGAAATAAATTACTAAAATTTTCATAGGTATAACTATCGTCTTCATATTCCCTTTTGCAAAAATCTACAATAGCCCTCTTTACATCTTCAAGTAATGGATTAAGATTTTCTTTTTCTTCTACTTCTCCCATATCAAGTAGCTTGTTTAATTCTGCAAGTCTTAATACCTTAGTTTTTAGCTCATCTGCTTTTTCAAAAGGCTTTTTTAATTCTTCTTTGGCATTTTCCAGTTGTTCCTTTGTGCTAACGAGTTTTTCTTCAAGACGATTTAACCTTTCAGGCATTTTATCAATAGAATTATCCAATCTTGTAATATTACCATCTGCACTTGTACCAAGGTCTCCTGAATGGTTTGTAGCACCTTTTAAAGTGAAATTATGCTCATTGGTAAAGAAGTTATAGCTTACCTCTAAATCCATGTTTCGGTACTGTCCTATGACCTTACTTTCATTAATTTTTACGCCTTTAATCGCTTCTAAGAGCTTTTCTCCAGCTATCTTTTTATCTCGAATTATCTCGCCATTAATCGAGATAGAAGTGAATTTATTTTCACCACTTGCCTGTGGTTCAACTTTTTTAATATCTTTTTTCACTGCTTCAATTAGCTTTTCAGTTCTTGCTATTTCTTCAGGATATGTCTTTGCAACCTTATCCTCTAATCTATATCGATTGGACTTATAGTTTTCTTCAAGCATTTTAAGTTTCGTGACTTCATTATCCAAATCCATCTTTTCTTTTACCTTTGGATCACCAGTAGCAAGTGCTTTAATCTCAGCATAGTTCAAACTACTTTCATCTACATCTTCTGCAACACGAACAGGCGTCTTTGAAGTCATAATCTGTGAAATAAATTTCTGCTTATTCTCTATCGTCTGCCAAAGATACGCATCAAAGGTATTCTCAGTGATGTAACGATAAATATTAACCTCTTTATTTTCATTGCCTTGGCGAACAATTCTACCACTTCTCTGCTCAAGGTCAGCAGGTCTCCATGGTACATCTAAATCATGCATTGCGATTAGTTTATTTTGCACATTCGTTCCGGCTCCCATCTTCTACGTTGAACCCATTAAGATACGAACTTCGCCTTTTCGCACTTTCGCAAAGAGTTCATCCTTTTGCTTATCTGAATTCGCTTCATGGATAAAGGCGATTTCTTCTTTCGGTATTCCCATAGCTATAAGTTTTTCTCTAATATCATCATAAATGTTAAATTCTCCATCTCCTTTTGGAGTAGACATATCGGAGAAAAGTAGCTGTGTTGACCTATTTTCTTTTGTCTTATCCCAAATAGAGACAGCCAGTAAGCAAATAACGCGATTTAGAGATGTTAAAATGGCAGAAAAAGAAGGTAAAAACATGCAAAACAGCATTATTCAGGAAAACTACATCGATGAAGAAGCAGCAAAACAGTATCTTAATGATTGCTATAAAGGCGTGGATTTGCTTCCTAATGTGCCAGAAAAACTCACAGTACAGACAATGGCGGCAGTCCTGAATATATCAGAACCTACAGTCTCCAGAATGATTACTGCACAGGAAATAAAACCATTCAAAAAGGATGTACTCAACTATATTCTAAAAAATATGCTGGTAAATCGTCCTATAATCGACACGCCAGAAGACAAAAAAGAGCCAGAAAAGTTTGCCACAAAGCAACAAAGAAAGTCAAAAACACCCCAGTTAGAGCTACTTTTTTAACAAAAAAAATGACCCAAAAAGCCCCATTTTATCCCAGATACCCCCACAAAAAAATCATTTTTTCTTAGAATTTTTTACCACTTTTTTTTGTGATTGATACATAGACAGGGTATTTCTAAAAAATGCAAAGTCTAAATTTCGTGAAGTTTATTTTGACATTGATGATGTAGTTCTATCTCAGATAAAACTTAAAAATAAAAAAGCTGCGTAAGTAAAAAACTATTTGAAATAGTACTCAAAAAAAGAGCCTCTGATAAAAGAGGCTAGAAGTTTTTTAAATCACAATAAAAAAAAATAAAAAAACTATAAAATCTGAAAAAAAATTGATTAATAAGCTCCTCGAATATCATAAAATTCGTTAAAATTAACAAAATCACACAAAAAATGAGAAAAAAATTCAAAAAAAATGTGGCGAACTATTAAAAAACTGTTTACATAAGAAAAATATATTTTTTATTTTTTTTACATTGAAATATCGAATTTTTTTAAGATTTTTTCTTTTAAAGATTTTATATCATTATTTTCAAGCCCCATCGCTTCCGCTGCCGACAAATCTTCAAGAGCCTTATTATCGTCTTCCAGTTTAAAATAGGCTACAGCTCTTCTATATCTTGCATGCGACTGAAATTCATTTATTTCAAGGGATTTAGAAAACGCTTCTACCGCTTTTTCATATTCTTTTTTTAAGGTATAAACGATTCCTATATAATAATATGCTCGAAAGCCCTTAGGATCGTATTTTACACTGGTGTTAAAATCATTCAATGCATGGTCATATTCATTTGAAGCAAAATATGCCATTCCACGATGCTTAAATACAACAGCCATTACAGGAGGAGCGGGTTCTGGTTTTAATTCTAAAATCTGAGTATAGATTGAAATTGCATTTTCCGTATGCCCATTATTGTGTTCATGAATTGCCATCAACAAAAGATCATCTATCGTTCCTGGCAAAAAAGGACTAACGCGAGCGATTTGAACCTTTTTTTCCTTTTCGCGAGGAGAAAATTCTGCAGTTGTTTCATCAACTTTTTTATAAAAGGCTTCTCTTCTCGTTGCTGTTTCTGATTGCAATTTTTTTTGATAATCGCGGATTTCTTGAAAAATAGTATCAGCAAGGCTCAAACTTGCATTTATTGAAGCAAGTTTTCTTCGCAAAGGCATATCAAATGGAGAAAACTCTGTCTTATATATAAGTTCGTGCTCAACTTCTGCCCAAGCATCTTGTAAAATAGTGCGTACTTGAATTTCGCAAACTATATCATCTGGAATTTTTAAATCCAGATTTTGAGGAATACAGTCACTTGGAATTGAAATCAAAATATGTGTTGATTCATATCCAAATTCCTTAAAATTTTCACCACTGCCTTTGTATTCAACTTCCTTTACCACGAAATTTTCTCGAACTTGTTCTTCAACCTCGTGCAACTCTTCTATAAAGGCACAGATAATTCTGATTCCCATCATATCTGTAAGGGCAATCAATTTTTTTGATTCCGAAAATTCTTCTGCCTTTAGCCGCAGAATTTTTCTATAATAAGAATTAAAAGATTTTACTCTTGTTTTATAAGTGGGCGCAGAAGAAAGTTTTATGGTCTTTTTCAACTTTTCTTCTACATTTTGCATTATTTGTGAAAGGATGGGGGTATAACTTTCGTATTTTTTTTTGATTTCATTTTTATGAGGAATTGAAATTTTTACTTTTTCCATTTGTAAAATTCTATCATCAATGTTTTATAAAATCAAATAACAAAAAAAACCACCCTAGCCTAAAACTAGAGCGGTTTTCAGAAGTTTCCGTTAATTAGAAAACTTATCTAGCATTTGCAGCTTGACCACCGTTGCCCTGTGCATTAGAAGATGAATTTTCATCAAGTGAAGGAGTGAAAGACTCTTCTGTAGCCATCTTAGCTTTTTCAAGATAGCGGTTAACTTGCTTGTTACCAAAGCGGCTCATCTCAAGATTCTGACGTGCAGTTTCTTTCTTTGTGATGATTCCCCAAAGATCTTCGTCTGCAATATCCCTTTCAGAAGTGAGTTCTGCTTTGTCGTAGATAATTTTTACATCTTTGAAGTATCCAATAAAGTCATCTCCAACATGCGCTGCATCACGTGTAATCTGGAATCCAGCGAACTTAACAAATGGAAGTCCTCTTGGATAGATTGGATATACGCGGATTTCGCGAGTTCTAACTTCAGAAATGTAATCAGGATTATTCCAAGTGAGTGTTTTCCAACCGTCAAAACCAAGGTACCCCATGAAATAGCGGCGAACTACTCCGTCTGTATCTCCAAGAATAACATAAAGTCCGTGAGGGAAATTCATACCCATTGTTGTAACTGCGATTGATTTGAGCGTTCCTACGTTCTTTACAAGACCGTAACCTGGAGTGTCATCAGAATCTGCTTCAAACAAAGTGCGACCAGATGCTTTTTCTTCATCTGTCTGTGGCTGACGATTGCCATTTGCATCTGCAGTAGAAAGTGGTTCGTATGCAGGAATTTCAAATGGAGGTACGATTTTTGCGTTTGCATTATATGCACCAGAAGGGAATACTACGCGCACACCCATTACATTTTTTCCAGCAAATGGAACTTTTGCACTCTGACGCACAGGTGCTGGAACAACCTTAGATTGAGCCAGTGCAGGAACTGTCTGAGCTGAACTATTAAGTTTTACTTCCCAGTCGCCAAGATAGAGAGAAGTCTTCATGAGATCTTTCTGATCCTGATTGAAAGTAGCACCTGCAGCAATACCGTAGTCCATAATTGTACGACTATTTTCAGGGATTTCAACGTCGCTGTCCTGCGCCTTTATAGAAATGTCGGCATCAAGAGTTGTGAAATCGATAAGTGTTGACTCTTTTGCAAATACTGATGTACCGATAAGCATCATTACTGCAACAGATAAAACGAAAGTTTTCTTCATTCGAAGCTCCTTATTTTCGATTGATGTAGCCTTGTATAATGTGTAATTATTGTATAACCGTTTTGTTTTGTCAACGGTTTTTTTCGCTGGTTTTGATATCCTAAGCGTCAAAATTTTTGTTAGTTATTTGATTTCCGTCTATAAAAAGTTCAACTTTTTTAATCGATTTAAAATTGTCTTTAAGATTTTTTTCTAAAAGCTCAAAACTTTTTTCAAAATCAAAATCTTCAGAAAAATTAAAAAGCGCATCTTCGGAAAGATTTAAATAGAAAACATTTTTTTTGTATAAACAGGACAAAATTCTCGTTCCCAATGGGAAAATTGGCATTGCACGCTGCACTGTAGAACCTAGCAAAAGTTCTTCAACATATCTTTCCATTGAGGAATATCCTCTTAATGATTTTACTTTTCTTGTTTCGTAAACAGTTTTATACGAAGTTCCTGCCTCATAATATTTAAAAGAATAGTTACTGCCAGAAAAACCGACCAAATAAAAAATCAGCGAGATAAAAAAAATCAAACTTATCAAGGCGAACATTAAAAGTTTTTTGTTTGTTTTTAATTCATAAAAAAAATTTTTCATCTATCTTGAACCTGTAAATCCTCGTGAACGCTCAAAATGAGTTACAAAAGCAGAAAGCCCATTATATATTCCCAAAGAAAGTTTCTGCAAGTAAGACTCATCTTTGAGCAAAAGTCCTTCGTTTTTATTTGTTAAAAAACCAAGCTCAACTAAAACCGCAGGCATATTCGAATTTCTAACTACAAACCATTCCTCTGCTTTTATTCCGCGAGGAGATGAAAGATTACCAACCTGTGCTTGAATTCCGTCCATTATGAATTTGGCGATTAAAATGCTTTCTGTTGTATATTCTTCTTCCATCATTGAATTCATTACTTTGTAAAGATCTTTATCTTCTACAGATTTTTCATCAATTACACTTCTTCTGTAGCCTGGAGAAAGATACCAAACTTCGTAACCAGAAGCTTTTTTGTCTAAAGAAGCATTCACATGTATAGAAATATAAAGAATCGCTTCTTTGTCGCCCAGTTTTATAGAATTTGCAATTTCTGTGCGCTGCGATAGCGACAAAAACTCATCTTTAACCCGCGTCATCTGAATATTTTTATCTGGATAAGCGGCTTTTAAACGAGAATAAAGCATCTTTCCAACCACAAGGTTTATTTCTTTTTCTGTAACAGTTATTTTTTTGCCGTTGACTAAATGTGTGAATTGAGCGCCTGGGTCTTTTCCTCCGTGACCTGGGTCTATCAAAATCGCTCCAATTTTGAATCCATTTTGAGAAGTTTCCGTTTTAAAAAGATTTTCTGCAACTTCGATAAAATCATCTTCGACGAAGAGAATTCCATTTTTTAAAGACGGCGGATTTACAATCGAAAGTTTTGAATAATCTTGTAGTATTAAATTATCACCAGCCTTAAACGATATTTGATGTCCGTTTTTTTCTAAAATTCCTGATTCACAAAGGCTATCCCAATATAAAGTCATTCCAGATTTTAAAGCGGTTTCGACAAGGTTTATGTCCTTAGAAAAAAGAGGAAAAATCAAAAATAAAAATGAAATAAAAAATAGATTTTTCTTATTCATTTACGGTTTAGCCTCGTATCCTGCAACGTAAAGAATCGCCTGAATTGAGCCACGAAGAAAAGCGTTCCAAAAATTTTTTCCGTCAAGTTTTTTATGGATTGGCATGAGTTTGTCAAATTTTTGTGCGACCTGTGAAACTGTCAATAAATTCCAATCGAAAATTTCGTCCGCGCAGGATTTTAATTCTTCGGGGATGAATAGAGAAACCTTTGAATTTTCTGGAATATCTTTTACCTTTGACCAATCTATTTTTACATCAAAGGCTGAAGGGGGAAAGCCTTTTTCGTTCTCGCTTTCAACATTTAAAAGAAAATCATCGGTCGCTTTGTTTTTTAATTCCAATATCAAAGTTATTTCGCTGATTGCAAGTTTTGCAAAATTTTGTGCTTCTTCATAAGAATCTGCCAAAGTTATTACGTTTCCACATTTTTCTACATTGTTTCTAGGAAAATTTACTGTATCGCCTGCTTTATTCCTTGGAAAAACCTCTTTTACGCCTTCGCTCGACCTTGCTTCATCCAAACCTTTTACAAAAGCAATCTTTCCAGGTATGGACATCCACGCTCGCTCTGCACTCACCTTTTCGCTTTTTACTTCAAATAATTCAAAAGGCTGTGCTTGAGAGCTTACGCTTTTGTGTGGAATCCATTTTATCGTTTTACGCCTTTTTAAAAGTTCGTCTGGCTCTTTTCCCAAAGAAATTTTTAAGGCTTCTTTTGTTAAAAAAAGATTTGAAGAAAACGGATAAGTCCAGCCGCTCATATATCCGCCAGAAAGACGAGCGGCGATTTCTCCTATCATAGGGCCATCTTTTGTATATTTTATATCTGCTTTTGCAACGCCGTGTGTAAGTCCCAAAGATTTTATTCCCAAAGCAAAGGTTGCAATCAATTCCGCCTTCATTTTTTCGTCGATTTTTGAAGGAATCGTGTGCCCAGTTTCTATAAAATATGGAGGATAATATATGTGTCTGTCTGCAAAACCTGTAATCGTCAAAGTTCCGTTGTAAACTACAGAATCTATGCTGAATTCTGGGCCTTCCATATAATCTTCAAATATCGCTTTACCTGAACGGCTGTTTTTTATCGCTGTTAAAAGGGATTCGTGCAATTCTTCTTTGCTGCGTGCCAATCGGCAACCTCTACCGCCCATGTTGTCGACAGGTTTTATAACCTTTGGAAATTCAATTTTTCCTTCTTCTGCTAATTTTTCGATTTCTGAAAGACTTTTTTCATCAACTTCTCTAAAATTTGGACTTGGAACTTTATCTTTTGCAAAACATTCTCGCATCAGAACCTTGTTGGAAGCATTTAAGCATGCTTGGTATGAATGACCTTTTAACGAAAACTCCTGTGCGAGGTATGCAGTGTTCGCTGAAAAATCAGTGCCTGCTGTAAAAACCGCCGCAAGAGATGAGTTTTTATCTTCTGTTATGCTTTTTGCAAGAGAATAAAGGCCTTGCTTGTCTTTTAAATCTACGACTTTAAAACAATCTGCGTCTTTTGCACAAACAGCAAGTGGATTTGCGTCCACAACAACGGTTTTATATCCCAATTTTTTTGCAGCAATGATTGCAGGTCCTTGCATGAGCCCCGCACCTAAAATCATGACAATCTTTTGTTGTTCCATAAAAATAATTTCAACATCCTTTTTTATAAATCTTTTTCTTTTTTGCAATAGACTTCAAAAGTGTCTCCAAGTCCAAAGAATCTGCTGGCCGCTGCATAAAATGCCCATTTTAAACTGTTTGGTTTTGAGCCTGCAAGATTTGGAAATCTCTCTGGATGGTGGCCTGTGCTTACTATGCGTTCAATTTTAAATCCGTATTTTTTTAAGATTGAAGCCGCACGTGCTGGTTCCCAAAGGGTGTAATGGTCAGAAGGGCTGTTGCAAAAGAAAGATTGCATATTAAATCTTCCAGAAACTCCGCTTGCAGAAGGCGTGCTAAACGCGAAAACGCCTCCAGTTTTTAAGATTTTTGAAACCGCTTTTAAAACGCTATCCACATTTTGAAAATGCTCAATCACATACCACATCGTAACAACATCAAATTCGCTTATTCCAAATTCTGCCGCGGGATCAAATGCAGGAAAATTTGAGCAGCTTGCAGGATAATGCAATTTTTCTTGAACATAAGTTACCGCTTCTTTTGAAATATCTGTTCCAAAAACTTGCCAGCCAGCGTCGTTTGCAGCATCCATAAAAGGACCAAAAGCACAGCCAACATCAAGGGCTGCTGGAGTTATAAGCCTATGAGAGTTTCTAAAGATGTAATCTATTACAGAAGTGCGCCTTATGCATTGCGATTTTATGGAATGAAAATCTTCAAGATAAGTTTTTCCGTATTGATTTTTGTAACTGTCAAAAAAATATTTTTCGTTATAAAAAGGCAAATCTTCGTCTGTTGTATAAGACATGTAAAGCATTCCGCACGAAGAACAGCGCCGGAAAGTTCTCTTTTCTGTCCTTGCAACTATTAAATCTTCAAACGGCAAATGCTCGTTTGCGCAAACAGGACAACTCAATCTTCTTCCTTTTGCAAGTATTGTTGCAAATTTTGCTAAGCTTTTTATTTGAGAATCCTTTTTTGCAAAAGGACTTGAAGGATATAGTTCTTCAATATTTGAAAGCGAATATTCAGCTCCAATTTCGTTTATATTTTGTTGAGAAAGGCATTTAAATCCGTATTTTTTTGCAAGGTTTACATGAAGAGGTGTTGTTCCTAATAACACAACAGCACAACCGGCCGCAACAGCTTCAAACGCGGTAAAACCGTAATGAGTTACCACAACATCGTATTTATACAGTTCTTCTCGAAGATTATGAACTGGCTTTATAAAAGTTATATTCTGCTTGAGATTTTCTGGCACTCGCTCCAACGACTCTTCGCATTTTTGAACGATTGCAGTTATCTTGTACCCCAAAGCTGCGTAACTTATTGCAGCAGGAACTACTAAATCGCTGGGATCTTCGCCGCCAACTGTTACCAAAATGGATTTTATTGAAGAAGTTGAATCCAATCGTTTTTCTTTTTTGTTTTTTGGCAAAGTTATATAAGAAGGGTCAGCAATATTTGCCGGACGTTGCAATCCATAAGAAGGAATTATATCAAGAAGATAATCGCACAAATCTGTGTTTAAAGAGCCCTCGTCTATTGCGGCAAGTTTTGAAACCGAAGCAAGCTTTAAAGCAAAATCCCTTTCTAAAACAAAGGCATCTGCCAATATGAGAGAGTATTCATCTTTATTTGGAAGCGTTGTAACTATTTGATTTTCAAAAAGTCCGTCTTTTCTCGCTTCCTCTAAAAGCTCATCTTTTTCTTCTAGGTCTGCATTTTCTGGAATATAAATATCCGCACCAGCTGTAAGGGCAACAGAAAGACATCTTCTAAGATGCCCCGTTCCCTTGCCTTTTTTTACACAAGGCACGCACAAAATAGGATATTTGATTGAATCGTCTTCAAAAGCGCGTAAAATATCTTCGCTTGAATAAGGACCTTCTCCGCCTAAAAAACGCACAACAGCCAATGCTCGCCTGTAATCCCAAGGAGTGTCAACCGTTGTTCTTAAATCTGGATGATTCCACTGTTCAGGAGGATTTAGCATTACACTTATAAAAGATTCAGGATGTTTATAAAGGGCAGGTCCTACGTGCTCATGATCATAAGGAGTTGCAAAATCCTTTGCTTTTAAAAGCGAATCTGCTCTAAAAATTTCTACGCCGCTTCCGTGCGGAAGATTTGTATAAGTTATGTAGTCGCACTTTCCAGTTTCGTTTCTGCGGTTAAACTGTTCCACTAACGAAGTTGCAGCATCGTAAAAAAGAAAAGGATTATCCGCAGTTGCCCTTATGACATAATCCGCCTTTGTTTTTTCGATTAAGAGACAAAATCTCTCTAAAACATCTTCCAGCGGACCTGCAAAAATTTCAAAATCGTTTCGCTTTGCAATTTCAGAAAGCTCTTTAAAACTCTGCTCATCTGTTGCAACAAAATACCTGTCGGCTGGAACTTTTTTCATCGCTTGCAAAGTCCAGTCAAGAATTGTTTTATTTGCAAGTTTGAACAACGCTTTACCAGGAAGCCTTGTTGAAGAAATACGGCATTGAACGACTAAAATTGTCATTTGATTTTACCCCAATTTTCTACGAGATATTTTGCATCAAACTTAAAACGATATTTATTTATACTGACCCATTTTTTTGCAGCGGAAAATTGTCTTATCGCTTCAAGTAAACCGCAACTAGCCCTAGAAAGATATACGAAAAATGAAGAATTTGGAATAAGGGCGTGATCTTCATCATATCGAGCCAAAAGATTTTTTAGATAAAATCTGCTGTATGAAAAATCTGCGGACAAGTCTTCTACAGGAATCGAATTTTCATAACAAAGGCAAAATGCCGTCGAAATTTTTATTTTTTCACCCCAAAGCCACGCTCTAAAAAATAAGTCTAAACTCTGCCAATGCGGCGACTTTATAGTGTAATCAAATCCACCTAACTGAATAAATTTATTTCTGTCATAAAGGGCAATATTATCCAAAGGATAAAGAGTTTTACAGCCGTCGAAATACGAAGAAGAATTTAAAACTTGAAAAACACAAGCCTTAACTCCAGGATAAAATATGTTTGGAATTGATGAATAGCCGCTTGCACAAAGTCTGGGAGCCGTGCAAAAATTTTTTGAATCGCAAAGTTTTTCCAAAAGCCTCTCTGTCAAAATATCGCCAGAAAGATTTATGCTGTCTTTTATAACCAAAACAAAATCGGATTTTAACTCTTTCATTCCAAGATTTATCAATTCGCCTTCGGTTGCTTTTTCCAAAGGAATTATGAATTTTACGGTTGGATATCGGTGAACATAGTTTTCTACATTGTAATTTTCGGCACTGTTTTCTATAGAAACGATTTGCTCAAATCCTTGTTTTACGAGATTTTTTAAAGTCGAATCTCTAAATTGACTTCCCTTTGTGTTTAAAAGTATAAGTCCGCAAGAAAGTTTTACGTCTAAAACGCTCTCGCTCCCACCGAGAATGTTGATACTCACAGGTTTTTCATTAAAAATTAAAGGTATAGAATTCATCGCAATCCAGACATTTTTGGCAATATTTTTTTTCTATGTGATTTTGAACTTCTGCAGTCAAATTTCGCCAGATTTTTTCAAAATCTTCATCCAGAGCGTTCCCAGCAATTTCTTGAAAGCGAGATTTACAAACGATTACGCTATTGTCGCTTAAAATGTTCATATCTCGTCTAAGATGCCAACAGGCATTGCGCTCAAGAGGAGAAAGGTCTGCTACTTTTTCGTCACTTAAAAGCCGGGCAAAACTGTCGTACTTCATTATTAAAACTTTTCCAAAAGAAGGGCTTGTTTTTTCACTCCAAAACCTAAAAAAACTTTCAAGCTGACTTTCGTTCGCTTTCATCCTTGTAAATTGCGGATAAACACAGCCTCGAAAATATTTTTGGAGCATAGAAACACATGCAAGTGCTTTTTCAAAATATTCTTGAGGAAGAGCGTTTATCTTTTGATACATCGCCCCGTCAAAAGCGTCAAGTTTTAAAGCGATAAAAACCCTTTCATCTGAATTTGCAAAATCCCGTATTTTTTTTGCCGTCTCTTCTCCAAAACAAAGTCCGTCGGTTTCGATAAAAAGTTTTAATCCTTCGTATTTTAAAACTTCCGCCGCAAAATCGCAAAAATCTTGATTCAAACACGGCTCACCAAAAAGCGAGAGCGAAACCGTTGCCTCTTCTGAAAAGTCGACAATTTTTTTTACCAAAACCTTAAAATCGCTCAAAGCCATATTTTTTAGTTCCCTTTTAAAATCGATTTTTTCGTAAGGGCAATAAAGGCTTTTTGTATTATACGAATTTGAAATCTGCACATTGTAAAACGAAGGAAGGCTCTGCTGAATCAACGCACTTTGTTCTGCCAGATCCAAAAGTTTATACGCGTCAAAATCGCCATTTTTTAAATTGATAGCATTGTTCTTTGCAATTTCAAAGAGAGTTTTGCATAAAACAAGTCCAGATTTTGAAGTTGCTTCTAAGTTTAGCCTTAACATTCTGTAATCTTTGTCTGCAATCACAGTTTCAATTTCAAAAGAGTTTATATCGGCACTGATTATTGAAAAAAGTGCATTGCGCTCGGCTTTTTTTTCGCCAGAAGATTTTAAGCTTTCTTTTGAAAGCTCTGCAATTATCGAAGCAGCACCGCTATCAACAACTTCTACAGTAAGACCACCAGCAAAACCGTCTGCAAAACTGTATTCGGCCTTGTATTCAAGGTGATTTTTTATGATTTGCTCATTGAGATTTCTGTTTAAAAAGGGATTGTCCGCCCAAGCAAAAACTGCAAAATCCACATTTAAAAGTGCAGTTTCTTCCGCAATGGCACAGGCAACAGCGGAGTTTGTCCAGTCTTCATTTTGAACGATTTTAAATGAATCTTCATTTGCGGCAGAATTTTGTTTTATAAATGAAGAAATCGCTTGTCCTACGAGAGAAAGATTTTTTGAATCAACTAAAATAACAGTCTTTATGGAAGATTCTATGGAAAAAGAAAATTCAAGGCTTAAATCAAAGGCAGAATGCGAATCAAAAACTTTTTCAAATTTGTGTCCAATTTTACCAGCGGCAAACAAAACCGATATGCTTTTCATTTTTTTTATTATCGTCTCCATAATTGAACAAGATAAATTGATTGTATAAAATCCAATGAGTTATGACAGCACAACTTTTTCCAGCAGATACAGTTTTTTCAGTAACAGATTTAACTTCTGTCATCAAAGATTTGCTTGAAGGCGCATTTGTAAACATAAACCTAGAAGGCGAAATTTCAGGCTATAGACCAAACTCTAGCGGACATTTGTATTTTACATTAAAAGACGAAAATGCTCAAATAAGCGCAGTTATGTTCCGTGGAAAAGCATCCTCGCTTTCTTTCATTCCAAAAGACGGTTTAAAAGTTCGCTGCACGGGAACGATTTCTGTTTACGCACCGAGGGGAAGCTATCAGATTGTGGTTTCTAAAATGGAAATCGCAGGCGAAGGAAATATTCTTCAAATTTTGGAAGAGAGAAAAAATCGCCTAGCAAAAGAAGGACTTTTTGATGCAAAAAACAAAGTGAAAATTCCTTTTTTTCCAAAGACAATCGCCGTAATAACAAGTCCAACAGGAGCGGCTTTAAGGGACATCTTGCAGATAACAAAGCGGCGTAATCCAAGCGTAAATGTTATAATTTTGCCAGCCGTCGTGCAGGGAAACGAAGCCGCAAAATCGATAGCCACACAGATAAAAGCTGCAAACGATTTTAACCTTGCAGACACTTTGATAGTTGGCAGAGGAGGAGGTTCAATAGAAGATTTGCTTCCATTTAGCGAAGAAATTGTTGTTCGTGCGGTTGCCCAGAGTAAAATTCCAATAATAAGCGCTGTAGGGCACGAAATTGACTGGGCACTTTGCGACTATGCAGCCGATTATAGAGCGCCAACGCCTTCAGCGGCAGCAGAACTTGCAGTTCCTCAAATCATAGATATAAAAAACGATTTAAACGGCTATAAAAATGAACTTTTGACAGTTATAAATTCCAAAGTCGAAAAGATGAAATTGATGATAAAATCGTTTAATCCTGAATCCTTAGAAATGCGCTTTAGGACGATAGAACAGCCGTATTTAATGCGACTGGATAACGCAAAAAGGCAACTTGAAGATAATATAAAAGAAAAGATAAAAGACATAAGACAAAAATTAAAAGAAAGCGTGCAAACCTTAGAAGGCGCAAGTCCAAAGACAATCCTTTCAAGGGGATATTCGATGGTAAAAACCTTAGACGGAAAAATTGTTCGCTCGAGCCTTGACGTAAAGCCTCAAGAAAAAATAGAGATATATCCGGCACAGGGGAAAATTTCTGCAACCGTAAATGTTTAAAACAAACGATAAAAATACGACAAAACTTTTGTCGTGGAGGAAAAATAAATGACATTTGAAGAAAACCTTTCAAAACTTGAATCTTTAACAAACGACATAAAAAGGACAGACATTTCGTTAGAAGATGCACTAAAGGACTTTGAAGAAGGTATAAAACTTGCAAAAAAATTGGAAGAAAGCCTCGATAAAATTGAAGGGCAAATTTTAATACTTACAAATCAGCCTTTAAAAGAAGAAGACAGCCCTTCGCAAAACGAAATTGCACCTCAGATGGAACTTTTTTCTTCAACAGATTCTCAAAGTGGCTCTTCTGGAGCACCCACACAAGGTTTAAGACAGTAAGATTATGGAAAAACAAATCCGTCGCCCCGTAAGAGTTTTAAGCGCAGAAGTTTCAAGAAAAATTGCTGCTGGCGAAGTTATAGACAGACCAAACGCAATCGTCCGTGAACTTATGGATAACGCTGTAGACAGTGGCGCAGATTCAATCAGTGTAGAAATTTGTGGTGGAGGAATTGAAAAGATAAGGGTGAGCGACAACGGTTTTGGAATGACAAAAGATGATTTATCATCCTGCGCCCACCCACATGCAACAAGCAAAATTGTAAACGCAAGCGATCTGATGAACTTAACGACGCTTGGCTTTAGAGGAGAGGCTTTAGCATCGATTGCGGCTGTAAGTAGGCTTTCAATTTTAAGCGGCAACCATAAGATGACGGCAAGCATAACAGAAGACCACGTAATCGAAGAAATTCCGCCTGTTCAAAACGGCAAAGGAACTATAGTGATGAGCGAAGGTCTTTTTGAAAACTACCCTGCCCGTCGCGTCTTTCTAAAACGAGAAGCTTCCGAAAACCTTTTGTGCAAAGAAACATTTATAGAAAAATCTCTTCCCAAAACGGATATTTCGTTCCGCCTTACAGTAGACGGACAAGTCCGCCTTGACCTTCCAAAAGATGTAAGCCTTGCAGAGCGCTTTGTTCAGGCGCTCCAATTAAATGAAAATCCAGAAAATTTTGCAGAATTAAAATCGAGCGACGAAAAAGACTGGAGTTTTCGCCTTGTAATAGGACAAAGCCACATCTACAGAAACGACAGAAAGCAGATTTATATATACGTAAACGGAAGACGCGTCGTCGAGTATTCACTTGTGCAAGCGATAGAATACGGCTGTCAGGGATTTTTCCCTAATGGAACTCATCCAGTTGCAAGCCTTTTTGTACAGATAAATCCTTCGCTCGTGGACTTTAACATTCATCCTGCAAAAAAAGAAGTCAGATTCAGGGACAGTTCAGCCATTCATCACGCAGTAAGCTCAACCGTAAAAGAATACTTTCGCTCTTATGGAATAAAAAACTCAGAAATTTTTGAAACGCAAAAAAATCAACCAAAAAAAGAAACAAACGCCTTTTTTGATTTTGAATATGAGCAGAGTTCCCAAAACAAAATTCCAACTTACAATTCGCCTTCAACTTTTTTTAGCGAAAAAACTTATTCTTCTCCTTATTCAATAAAAGATTCATCTTCATCAAACAAAAATAAAAACACGGCTGGCGAAAACGATTTTCGTTCAAAATTTTTTAATTACGAAAGCTCAATTCAAAAAAAATCCTATGCAAACGAGCATAATTTTTCAAACGCGAGTGCAGACCTTGCCTTGCAAGCACTTGCACAGGATAAAAACGAAGATAATCCTTCAAATCCTCAATTTACAACTTTAGACGAAAATGGTTTTTGCTACATAGGCTCGGTTATGAATTGTTTTTTGGTTGCTCAGATAAACGACACTGTTTATTTTATTGACCAGCACGCAGCGCACGAAAGAATACTTTTCGACAAGATAACTTCATCAAAAGCAGAACGGCAAAACCTTTTAATTCCTTACACAATAGAAACTCAGGATGAAGATGAAGAAAAATACTTAAACTCATCGCTTAAAATGCTCGAAGATGCAGGCTTTTCAGGAAAAAACACAGGCAACGGCAAATTTGAGTTTTCAAGCGTACATTCGCGCTGGCAAGGAAGCGAAGAAGATTTTAGAGCTGCAATTTTAGACCGCCTTGTTTCGCCAAAAGACATAATCTATTCCGTCGCTGCAATGACAGCCTGCAAAGCCGCCGTAAAAGACGGCTACGTATTGGACAGGGGCGCGGCAGAAGATTTGGCAAAAAAAGCCTTAGCCTTAAAAGACCCACACTGCCCACACGGAAGGCCAATTTGGACAACCTTAACAAAACAGCAGTTGTTTGACAGAGTAAGGCGCACCCGTTAAAAAATAAATTTAAAAATGAAAAGGGCAATCCGCCAGCAAGCTGCCGTCGCTATGTACGCCCTTCGCTTACGCTCATCCACCTGCGGTGGACTAAAGGGGCTCCCAGCGCTATTGCAAAAACTCTTTTATAAAAATTGCAATAAGCTTAAAAACGAAAAAGTCATCTTACAGTTTTTATAATTTTATAGAACAAGAATCTTGTGCTTCAAGGCCAAAGGCATTCCTAACAGTAATCTTGCAATCAAAAGCTTTCTCCTGCGTAAAATCTTGGAGCAAATCTTTTTTATTCACTTCAATTTGAGATGGCAAAGTTTTTCCTTCCTCTTGATAAATAGTTTTGTCTTCGTCTTTTATTTCAAATTTCCAAGATTCAATCAAAGATTCGCTTTCAACTTTTACAGCAAACTTCAATTTATCGTCAATATTTAACCTGTCGTCCACAGGCAACTCAGAGTCAACAGTCAACTTATCGCCAGCAGTCGATTTATCGTCAATCGGCAATTTGCTGCCAGAAAGCAATTCATCGCTGGTGCTGAAGTTTTCTGTTAAATTTTCAGTTTTTTCTATAATTTCTATACTAACCTGAGGAAAGTCGCTAAAGCACGTAAATGCGGACGATTGTGCAGTTACTAAACCGCCTTGCGCATACGACACAGTCAATCTTGCAGTAAACCGCCCTGAAGCGACAAGTCCACTATCGGTTTTTCCGTCCCATTCAAGCTGTGCCTCAAAATGATTTTCCTTTGTGGTTCGAACAACCCTTCCTTTTTCATCTAAGATTTCAAAAACATAACTTTCGACATTCTTCTTATCCGAAACGGCAATGTTAAAATACTGCTTTTGTTTTTTTGAATCCGTGCTATAAGGAGAAAAGCCGTAAGCTAAAGCCTTTATGCTCACTTTTCCAGCTGGAAGTTTATACAAGGCATCTGCAAGTTCTTCATCGTCAAATATTTCTTCATTGTCTGCATAAATATTCTGGGGTTCGTTTCCTTGTGCAGAATCTTCATCCTTTGCAAATTGTGAATCTTCTAAATTAGGTTCAACTTTCTCCTGAGTAACGACTTCCGTGCTTTCCTTGAGATTTTTTTCATCCTCGCTAATCTCTGGAGCTTTTGCAATTTCTAAGTTTACAAGTTCTTCTTTTACATCTTCATCGTTTTTTTCTTCTATATTTTCATTTTCTAAGGCAACTTTTTCTACAGGAATTTCAAAAATCATCTCGTCGTTTTTTACATTTGCAAAGTCTAAATCGATTTTTTCTGGTTTTTCTTTTGAACGGCGTAAAATTTCTTCATCAAGCAAAATCAAAAGTTTTTCTAAATCCTGTTTTTGCAAAGATTCTGGCTCAAGTTCAAGATATTTTATGTAATTCATCTTTGCGTCCTGCAACCTGTCTTGTTTTAGTTGAGAATTTGCACGGTTTAAATATGCAGGAGCAAAGGATTCATCTTCTTTTATGGAAATCGCATAACAGGCTTCGGCTCTGGCATAATTTGTAAGAGCGTAGGCGGAATTTCCTGCGTTGTATGCTAAAATTTTGTGGTCGGTATTTGGTTTTGTAAGACCTTTTGTACAGCAAGCCAGTGAGCGAGTAAAATCGCCAATCTGATAATACGCTACTCCCAAATGAACCCAAACCAATGGATTTACATCTTTTACATCTATGCATTTTTCAAAATAGACAATCGCTTCTTCTGGTTTATTGAGCGTAAAAAGTTCCTCGCCTTTTTCAAAATCTTCGTTATAAACAACTGGAGTTTGAACTTTTTCTTCATTTTTTGATGCTTTTAGAATTTGACTTTTTTTCGACGTCAAATTTTTCTTTGCTTGCGGAAAAATTAAAAGAAACGAAATGAAAACACAAAACACACAGAATAATTTTTTCATGGTTTTAATATCGGTAAAAAATCCTTGTTCAATAAATCTTCAAAAATTTCTAATCCTTACAGTAACAAAGAATTTAATGATATTTCAATAGACGAAAGTTTGACACATCAAAGCCAAAAGATTATTCTTAGCGAGGCAACAACTTTTATGCAGAGGGAGAAAAATGGATAATCCACTTCAACTTGTCGTAATTGCAATACTTGCAGTTGGCGTTCTTTTTCTTGGAAGTGCAATATTAAAATCAATCATAAAGCCAAAAAAATTGGATTCCATCACAAAACTTATAAAATCAGGAAAGTACAGTGCTGCCGAAAAATTGGCAAAGGCTGTGATAGCACGAGAGCCTAGAAATTATTTGGCTCACTATTATTTAGGAAAAGCGTATATCGCAGACAAAAAAAATGAACTCGCTCTTATGGAATACAAAGTTGTAAATCAGAATGCAATTTTTGACGCTAAAATTCCAGAAACAGAGTTTAGAAAGCAGCTTTCGCAGTTGTATCTAAAATTCAATCAAAACGACGAGGCTTTAAAAGAGTTTTTACTCTTGACAAAACTCGAACCTACAAACGCAGAAAATTATTACAACTGCGGAAAAATCTACGAACAAAAAAGCAGAGCGGATTCTGCCTTGGGATTTTATCAAAAAGCGATTCAATTAAATCGCCGCCACGTAAAAGCACACGCTGCAATGGGTTTACTCTTATTCCGTGCAAAGCAGTTTGCAGAAGCAAAAAAAGAAATCGACCTTGCAATATCTTTAAGTCCACAAACTTATTCTTCATACTACTATCTTGGAAAAATATTAAAAGAAAACAAAGATTATCCAGGAGCGGTAAACGCATTCGAAAAAGCACTTAGAGATCCAGAATTTAAACAGAGAGCGCTTTTAGAAAGAGGCTCCTGTTATATGATGGCAAAATCTTTTGACAATGCATTGGCAGAATTTGACAGAGCTGTAAAAGCTTCAAAAGACGAAAAAGCTCAGGAAACTTTGTATGCAAGATATTTTCTTGCTTCCTGCTACGAAAGAAATAGAGATATAGACAAGGCAATAGAGCAGTGGCAAATAATTTATCAGCACAACCATTCATTTAGAGATGTTGCTGCAAAACTTTCTGAATATCGCGATTTGCAGTCAAACGACTCGTTAAAAGAGTTTTTAACCTGCTCACAGGAAGAATTTGTAGAAATCTGTAAAAAAGTTGCTATGAGTGGTTTTTCTATGGCTGCACAAAAAATAGATTCAAAAAAATGGGGCTGCATAATGACATGCACTGAACAAAAAAGCGACGACTGGATGAATGTAAGAAAACAGACCTATCTTTTGATTTTTAGCCGAGATACCGATGCCATTGAAGATTCTGCAATAAGAAAATTCTTGGATATGAGCAAACAGGCAAATTGCACTAAAGTTATAGTCTTTGCTTCTGCGGGTTTTACAAGTTCCGCATCTGGCTTTGCAGAAAACCGCCCGATTGAACTTGTGGGGAAAGAAAAACTCGAGCGAATTTTAGATAAAGCAGGAATTTAAACGATATATGAAAATTCTCTGCGTTTCAGATCAGATAGACCCGTTAGTATACAGCTCATTAGCAAAGGAAAGATTTTCAGACTGTGTTGCTGTTCTTAGTGCAGGTGATTTGCCGTCTGACTACATAGATTTTATAGTTTCAACCCTGAACAAGCCGACTTTTTTTATATTTGGCAACCACAATCTTTCGGAATTTGGCTACTATCACACCTTAAAAAAACGGAACAAGGGTCCACATCCAACAATTCAACCTGGAAGCAATCCTTTGGATATGAATGGAAGTTTTGGCGGAATCTATGTAGGATTTAAAAATATTCGCTACAAAAAGTTGATGATAACAGACCCAGACACAGGAAAAAGACGTCCGCTTCTAATATCTGGAATTTCTGGCTCTAAAAAATACAACAACGGCTTAAACCAATACAGCGAATTCCAGATGAAAATCGCCCTTATCAAAATGATTCCAGGTCTTTTATACAACAAAATGCGCTATGGAAAATATCTCGACATATTTTTAACTCACGCATCTCCTCGTCATATTCACGACAAAGAAGATGCCTGCCATCAGGGTTTTGAATGTTTTAATTCCTTTATAAAAAGATTCAGCCCATCCTATCTTATCCATGGGCATATTCACCTTTATGACGCAAACGAGCAACGAATTACCGCAGTAAAAAATCGAGCAGACAAAGAAACTTTGGTAATAAATGCATACAGCCACATAATTTTAAATCTTTTTGCAGATAAAAATGATGTAATTGGAGAAGCAAATGTCTGAATCGCTCTTATCGACAGAAACCAACGAAGACTTTGCAAAGGCTCGCAACAAAGCGCTTTTTAATGAAATTCAGCATTTTTTAAATCCAGAAGAAGCGACTTTGATTTCGTTTTCTGACATAAAAAAAATGTTAAAACCAGATAACGAAACCTATCTTGGAATGAAAACCGTTCCTGTAAAATATATTGTAGGAAGTGAATCTCGCTATTTGGATTTTGACAATAGATTTTTTCCAAAAAGAGCACACTTAAAAACAAGATGGGAGCATATAGATATGGCTAACATCAAAGATATAAACCTTCCGCCAATAAAACTCTACGAACTTGGTGGACTGTATTTTGTTCGCGATGGAAATCACAGAGTTTCTGTAGCAAAGGCAAAAGGAATTGAGTTTATAGATGCAGAAGTTGTAAGCCTTCAAAGTGAAATTCGCTTAACTCCTGGAGATTCATTTCAAAAGATGACAAAACAGGTTATCGCTTACGAAAAACGAATTTTTTACGGAAAAACAGGGTTTGGCGATGTAACAGATTACTGGTGCTTAGATTTTTCTGTTCCAGGTCAATACGACGTAATTTACAACCACATTTTGACGCACAAATATTACATCAATATGAACCGAACAGAAGAAATTGGAATGGACGAGGCTATTTTATCGTGGTTTAGAACAGTTTATCTTCCAGTTATAAAAGTCATAGACCGGCATAGGACTATGCGATTTTTTAAGGGCAGAACAAAAAGCGACATCTATGTATATATCATAAAATACTGGGATGAAATAAAAGAAAAATTTGGCAACGACTATAGCATAGACGAAGCAGCAGATTCGTTCACGCTAAAATTTGGCAGTAATTTTCGGAAGAGAATCTTAAACAAAATAAAAAAAATCATACTAAAAAAAGAAATTGAAAACTTCTTAGGTTGACGGGAGTTTTTCTCAATATTACAATGACGGTATTACATGTATAGTAAAACTGTTTTATCAAAAACGGAGAATTAAAAATTGTTCAATTCTGATGCAATAGCCTACATTCCTCTATTTATAACTGCTGGTTTATGTGCAGTGTTTTTTATCTTTCTTGCTATAATCAAAATTCGAAAAACAGCAAAGGTAAGTTTACTTTCATTTCTTTCAATCACTATCATCATAGCGGACTGCATTTACACTGCTTTAAATCCTAGCATTATGCGTTTCGTCGTAGTACTCCTTCTAGCCTCATTGATAATCCTTCCATATCTGATAATGCTTTCGTTTGGGAAACCTCGCAAAGAAACTCATAAAAAAGTTGTAGAAGAACAAAAAGAAGATAAAAAAGAAATTATAATTGAAGATGTGCGCCCAGAAGAGATAAACATCGTAGAAAAAGGTCGCTCATTTGCTCAATTAGCTTCCGATGCCTTTGGCAAAAAAGAAGGATTTCAGAATTTACTGGATACTATAAACAGGAGTTGCATAGAAGTAACAGGAGCAGATGGTGGAGCCATTTTAATGGTAGACGATTTTGAAGATTCCATAAACGTAAAATCATTTGTGGGAAACTTCCCTCCTCCTTATAAACTTCCAGATGAAATTCCACACAAGGAATTGAGAGTTTCAACAAGTTTTAAATTTGCAGCGTTTCCGCTTCGCGACAATATATTTGGCGAAGTTGCAAGTTCTGGTAAAGCAGAAATGATAAATGAACCTAAGACAGACTCCAGAATTTTTGAAAACCGGCCAGAAGAATTCTTAAAACTTGGCTCATACATTTTTATTCCAATTCACCTTAGGGGAAAAGGAATTGTAATAGGGCTTTTGGCTCTTTCTAAAAATTTAGGGAAAACTTTTACACAGCAGGAATTTGACCGTGCTTTGTTGTTAGCAAGTTTTGCAGAAGTAGCATTAAAAACTACTACAGATTTTGCAGAATTCTATGAAAAAAATGAAATTTCGAAAGAAAGCAAAATAGTTGAAGATTTACAAAATATTCTTCTTCCAAAAAAAACCGGTCAACTAGAAGGAATTTCTTTTGGGTCTTTTACAGAACACACAGAAGGTGTTTGTTCCGATGTATATGATGTATTGCAGGCAAGAAAGGATAGAATTTCATTTATCTTGATGGATGTTGCAGGAAAAGGAAAAAACTCATTTCTCGTGATGTCTATGATTCGTTCTATGGTTCGCCTATTGGTCAATACTCCGCAAAGTTCAGGGACAATATTAACTCTTGCAAACAAAGAAATCTGTGGCGAAACAAATTTTGAGCACTTTTCTTCGATTGCTCTGATAAATTACAATCCTGCAAGTAAAACCGTTCAATTTTCATCGGCAGGAACAACAGGTGTTTATCTTTATTCAAAAGAAAAAGGCAGTGTAGAAAGAAAATCTGCTTCTAATGAACCACTCGGCGTAGAAAAAACAACGACTTACAAGGATATTCAGTTTACAGTTTCTCAAGGGGATATTATAATTACATTCACTGACGGCTTGATTGAAGCGTTGGATTCTTCTGGAAAGCAATATTCCATGAGTCGTCTTTCAAATCTTATAAAAACAAACAATGCTTTATCGGGAACACTATTGGCGGACTTGATAAAGACTGATATGAAGAAGTTTGTCGGTTCACAAATGCTGTACGACGATCAGACACTTCTAATTATAAAAATTCAGTAAATAAAAAAGGAGTTTTTCTTATGGAACTGAAGATTCGTAAAAATGGAGAGGTTTATATCATTGATGTAAACGGTGAGATGGATCTTTACAATTCGTATAAATTAAAAGAACTAGTTATGAAAATGCTGGAAAAGAATGTAAAAAATTTCATCATAAATCTTGAACAGGTAGACTATATCGATTCATCAGGAATTGGCGCACTTATATACATCTGCTCTACAATAAAGAAGATGAATTTAAAATTGGCAATTTCAAACATTCACGGTTCTGTAAAAAAGGTTATCGAATTGACAAAGTTGATGGGGTATTTCCCAATCGCTAACAGCATCGAAGAAGCACTTTTGATGGTAAACGAATAGAGAGTTTGTAGAAAATACAAAATGGAGTAATAAGATGGAACTTTACAAAGAGTTACGCTCGGATGAAAATGACCCGCTTTTCGATACAACAAATATGCTTTACAAGGAATTTCCTTCCGATTTTCGCCAGATTCGTTATTTTACACTCTTGATAGTACAGTCGGCGCCTCTTGAAATAAAGGAAATAAACCTTCTTGAACAGCAAATTTCAGAAGTGATAAAAAATGCTGTAAAACACGGCAATAATTGCGACATCAACAAAAAAGTTAGAGTTTGGTATTCGTTCAGTCCGTCGCATGCACACCTGATTGTAAAAGATGAAGGAGAAGGCTTTAAAGAGCTTGAAAACTGGAACGAATTTAACAGAAAGCGAATAGATTGTTTGCAAAATCACAAATTTGAAGAACTTGCAAACTACGTTTCTTTTAGAACAAAAAAATCTGACGACCAGGATGGCGGAAACGCTTTGTTTGCAGCACTAGAATACTGGGACGGCGGTTACGTTTACAACGGAAAGAGAAATGGCGTTGCTATGTTAAAGAGATTTCAGCAAAAGCATCATGGCGTCGCTGTTGATGAAGAATAAATAATTTTTTTATATTAGAACACGAAGCCGAGTTTTGAGATTTGAACAAAATTCGGCTTTTTTATTTTGCAACGCTTTTTAAAACCTCAATAGTTTTTTCTGCAGTTTTATCCCAACTAAATCGCTTTGTCCACTCAATGCCACTAGCCTTCAATTTTTTTCGTAAAGCGGAGTCTACTGCCAGCAACTCTATAGCTTTTGCCATTTCTTCTATATCGTCGCTGTTAAAATAGAGTGCATTGTCGCCTGCAATTTCTGGGAGAGAGCCGGCATTTGAACAAGCAACAGGAATTCCAGTCGCAAGTGCTTCTAAAACAGGAAGCCCAACGCCTTCATTTATCGAAGGAAAAAGGCAGCCCTCTGAATTTGAATACAAAAGCGGAAAACTTTCGTGCGGGAAAAACCCCACAATAAAAATATCTTCTCTAAATTTTGATTTTAGAATTTCATTTTTTACATCTTGAGTAACATTTCCTTCTTTGCCTGTTAAAACTAGGCGGTGTCCAAGATGAGTTCTCTCTTTAAACAGATTGAATGCCCTTATCAATTCTACATGTTTTTTTGTTGCAGCAGACATTTGAGACGGATAAATAAAATAAGGTTTTTTTACAGAAAAAGGTTTTATATCCATCAATTCTGGCTCTAAATCTTCTCTTGGATAAAATTCAGAATGATTTATTCCGTTATAGACAACAACGATTTTTTCGTCTTTTACACCAAGTTTTATCAAATCGCGGCGGATAAAATGGCTTACTGCAATTATTTTGGAAGCATTTTTGAGGGAAAATATCACCCTAGCCTTTCTTCTTTCAGAACCGCCAGAAAGATAAAGTTCTGATACAACATCGTGCACAACCGCAACGCCAGGAATGCTGTAAAAAAAAGGAAGATAGCGAGCGCCAGCGGTATATAAAACAGCCGAATAATGCCTGCGTTTTGCAAAAAAATTCGCAAAAGCATAGTGCCAAAAAATTTCTGCGCGTTCGCTGTCTGGGAGTTTTACAGAAAAAAAGTTGAGTCCAGTTTCGCTACCGTAGGTGTATCTGTCGATTTCTGAACCAAAAAGTTCAAATTTGTTTTTATCGGTATTTTTTAACTGTGCAGAAAGTGAAGAAAGATATGAACCTAAACCTGTTTTTCCATGACCGCAGCCAAAAGTATCAATGCCGATATTCATGATGGTAAAAATTATAGCAAACATAATTTTTCTATGCTATAGTCTACGCATGGCTCAAGAAATCACTTTTCATTCCTTAAATATTTTAGAAGAACTCACAAAAAAACTCGAAGAAAATAACATAACAGTTCCAACAAAAGTTCAAATACAGGCGATTCCGCTTATACAAAACGGAACATCCATTCTTTTTCAAAGCGAAACAGGAACTGGAAAAACCTATGCATATCTTTTGCCTCTCCTGACAAAAATTCTTAGCGAAGAAGAATCAAAAGACATAAAATTGATGATTATTGCGCCAACTTTTGAACTTGCAAGCCAAATAAAAGCTCAAATTCAAAAAATCTCTTCAATAAAGACGGCACTTTTAATCGGTGGCGCTCCTATAAAACGGCAGATAGAAAATTTAAAGGAAAAACCCAATGTGATAATTGGCACTCCTGCAAGACTTTATGAACTTTTCAGCCTAAAAAAAATAAAACTTGAAAATCTCTGCGCAGTCGTTTTAGACGAAGTTGACCGATTGCTTGCTCCAGAGTTGAAAGATGAAACCCTTGCTCTTTTAAAATCGCCAAAAAAAAATGTGCAGATGATTGCATTGAGTGCAACTATAACAAAGTCCACTCAAAAAATTCTTTCCGACACAAAATTGCGTTCTGACGGAAATTTAGAACACAAGGTTGAAACGCTTTTTCTTCCGCCAGAAGATGTTTTAAAAAAACGAATAACTCATCTGGCGGTATTTGCGGAAAATCGCGATAAAATCGAAACTTTAAGAAAAATTTTGGTTGCAGAAAATCCTTCAAAATGTCTGATTTTTACGAGTAAACTCGATCAGGTGGAAAATATAGTTTCAAAATTGCGATATAAAGGAATTGATTGCTCTTATGTGCATGCAAAAATGGACAAAGTCGAGCGAAAATCAAATATTGACAGATTCAAAAGTGGAAAGATAAAAATTCTAGTTACAAGCGACTTATCTAGCCGAGGTTTAGATATTTTAGAAATCTCGCACATAATTCAGATGGATTTGCCTTCAAACGAGGATTTTTTTATTCACCGTGCAGGAAGAACTGCAAGAGCTGGAAAAACAGGAATAAACATAGTTATTGGCGATGTATTTGAAATGAAAAAATACGCTCAATTAGAAAAAAAACTCGGTATCATTGTATATCCCAAAATACTTTATAAAGGAAAACTTATTTCCCCAAACGGAATTGAAGAAGTCTAGGCCAACCTTTGCTTTTAATTGAAACGCAATTCTTTTATCGTTATAATTTGTAGGATATTTCAATTAAAATTATCTCGGAGTCTAAAAAGTGTTTCTAAAAAGTTTGGATATCTTCGGTTTTAAATCATTTGCCGACAGAACTCACATTGAATTTGCAGACGGAATAACAGCCTTGCTAGGTCCTAATGGGTGTGGAAAAAGCAATGTCGTAGATGCTGTAAAATGGGTTCTTGCAGAAAATAAGGCAAAAAATCTCCGAGCAGATACGATGGAATCTGTAATTTTTAATGGAACAGAAACACGCCCCGCGCTAAACATCGCAGAAGTTACACTCACTATTGCAAACGAAAACGGCTTGCTCCCCCTCGACGATTCGGAGATTGCACTAAAGAGGAGATTATATCGGTCAGGAGAAAACGAATACTACATCAACAACAGGCAGGTAGGTCCAACAGAAATCCGAAGGCTTTTTATGGACACTGGAGTTGGAAAAGCAGCCTACTCTGTAATGGAACAGGGAAAAATCGACCAGATACTCTCTTCAAAACCAGAAGATCGCCGCTATCTTTTTGAAGAAGCCGCAGGAATAAGCAGGTCAAAAGCCGAATGTGCAGAAGCCGAACGAGAACTGATGCGCACAAGGCAAAATCTTGCACAAATTGAAATCGCGCTCGTTGAAAATAAGCGAAATTACGAAACTTTAAAAGTTCAAAGCCAAAAAACAATACAATATAGAAAATTAAAAGATGATATTTTCAATTATGAACTCGATATTCAACTTTTGCGCCTAAAATCGTTTACTCAAGACAAAGCTAGGCAAGAAGCTGTAAAGGCAGAACTTGAAGCCAAGCGCGCAAAAATTCAAGATGAAATAAAACAGGTTCAGTCTTCCCTTTTTGAAAATAACGACAAGATAAAAGATTTGCAGACAAAAATGAATTCTCTTCAAGTTGAACTTGCAACCGTCCAGACAGAAAAGACGAATAAACTTCAGCGGGCACAGGAATACAACCTTAGAGCAAATCAGATAAAAGAAAAAATTGGCATTTTGGAAGTAAAACAAAATTCAATTCAAGAAAAAATCGATACGTTCAACGAAGAAATTGACGAGAGAGAAGCCGACCTCCATTCTAAAAATCGCGGACTCGACAGCATACAAGAAAATATGGAAGCCGTAAGCCAGAACATAAACTCTGCAAATACGAAGATGGAACAAAATGACAGATTTGCAGATGAAAATTCAAAAAGAATTGAAGAATTAAACGATGAAATCTCAAATCAACAGAAAAAATTAGGCGAAATAACAGAAGATATCGTAAAAGAGCTCGATGCAAAATTAAAAGAGTCCGGATTTTCTTCAAACGCTGCAAAGCAGGCAAAAGATGAATTGATAGAATCGCTTGCAAAATTAAAAATCTTTGCTGAAGGACGAAAAAACATAATTTCAGATTACTTTTCGATGGCAAATCATTCCTCAGAAGAAAATGAAAAGATGATTGAATCTGCGATAAAAGCTTTTACCGAAGTAAAATCGCTTGCAGAATCTGTGGAAAAATCTTTATCAAAATACGAAAAAGCGATGCCAAACTTTTTTGAAGAATTTGTTTCTCCACAGGGAATCATCACAAAAAAACGCGCAATCGATAACGAAATTGAAACTTTAAAAGGGCAAATTGTAAAAGTTCAGGAGCATATTCATTCTTTAAGGGACGAAAATTCTTCTTTGATAAAAAAAATTGAAGAATACCGCGAAAATTTAAATCAGCTTAAAGTTACACAGGCTTCGATGCAACAAGCAATTTTTGGAGTAAAGCAAAACGTCGACCTTTTAAAACGCTCGCTGGTGAATGAGCAGAACAATTTCCGTCAAAATGAGCAGGAACTTGAAGAAGAACAACGCCGTCAAGAAGAATTAAAAGACCAGATTGTAGAAATTCAAGGCGAATTGGCTTCTATAGAAAGGCGTGGGCAAAAATGTGCCGAAGAAATGGCGGATATTAACAATCAGATTGTGCTTTGCAATTCTTCCGTAAGCGGAACTCAGGAAAAACTGGACAAAAAATTAGAAGAACAGCGAAAAAACCAAAATCAATACGAAAAACTTACGATGGATTTGGTAACAAGCGATAACGACATAAGAAATATAAAACAGAACTTTATAGATACGCACAGCCGAGATTTGATGGAATTTGAAGAGCGGATGTACAAAATAACAGAGTCGTCGGCTTCTCTAAAAGAAAAATTGAATCAATCGCGGGAAGATTTGAAGAATTTGGGTTCTGTAAACTTGATGGCACCAGAAGAATTTGAAGAGCAAAAAGAACGATATGAAAAATTGCAGGCAAGTTATGACGACACAAATAAATCGCTGGAAAATCTTATAAGGGTTTCAGAAGAAATAAAAACAAAATCCACAGAGATGTTTTTGGACACATACAACAAGATAAAAAAGAATTTTCACAATATGTTCCGAAAACTTTTTGGTGGCGGAAAAGGAGAACTGCGTCTCGTAGATCCTCAAAATGTTCTAGTTTCCGGCATAGATATTTATGCAGAGCCTCCTGGAAAAAAATTGCAAAATATTGCGTTGCTCTCTGGCGGCGAAAAAACGATGACTGCTGTCGCACTGCTATTTGCAACCTATCAGGTAAGGCCGAGTCCGTTCTGTCTTTTGGACGAAATCGATGCAGCGCTTGACGACAAAAACGTTTCAAGTTTTGTAACTGCCTTGCGTTCTTTTTCAAGGCTTTCTCAATACATCGTAATTACGCACAACAAAAAAACAGTTACTGGCGCTAACACGATGCTTGGTGTTACGATGCAGGAATCTGGTGTAAGCAAAGTTATGACGATGCGCCTTGATAAAGAAATTAAAATTGAAAAAGAAGACGGCGAAGAGGATTTTATTGAAGAAGAAGTTGAGCCAGAGCCAAATGTTTATATTCCTCCTAGACCTGCAAAAAGGATTCACAATCCAGACGGAAGTATAACAGATCCAGAAATCGAAAAGATAAAAGAAGAATCAAAACTTGCAAGCCAAAGAGCAATGGATTCTCTAAAGGCAGAAAAGAATGATTGATTTTGAAGAATTAAAAGACAATTTTTTTGAACTTTTTCATAAAAAACCTCTCTACTCCTTGGGACTATTGATTATCCTTTTATTTTTTTTGATTGCACTCATCGTCATCTTTATACAATCATCAAAGCCAAAACAAAAAACGTATCAAAAAACCGATTTTGTTTTAGATGCAAAACCACTTTTGCCAGAAGGGCCAGAAATTGAAAAAAATTATTATCCTGAGCGAAGTTTAAAAAAGCAGTGGAGCCAACAGGAAATTGAACAATGGTTTACAAAACCAGATTCGACGATTTTAAAAGAACTCGAACGAACAAACGACAAAATAGTAAAAGAAATTACAGGGGCAGCTCCGTGAGCAAAATGAAATCGAAAAAAATTTTTAAATACGTATCTTTAATTTTTTCTTTTCTTGTTTTTTCATCCTGTCTTTCTACAAAAAAAATTGAAGAAGTTGCTCCAGCGACACAAACGCCAATCGAAGATATTTCTCAAAAAGATATTTCTCAAGATGAAGAAAATCATGAAAAAAATTATGATTCTGTCGAGATTGAAGAAACAGAACCTTCAAACACAAAAGAATCGCTTGAAGAACTTGAAGAAAACGCAGAAAAAATCGACGAAAATGATATAATTCCAAATCCTGTAAAAGAAGACAGCGAAGAAACTTTTAGTGAGCCAGATATTTTTGACGCAGCGCCAAAAGATGAATTTCCTTTGCAAAAAGAAACACGGCCAGAAGATGAAAAAACTCAAGTTCAAGATACAAAAGAGCAGGACTTTCAAATAACACAAAATCTCTCCGTACAAAATGTCGAAGGCGAGATAAATGCTATTCAAGAAGAAAGTTCTAAGAAAATCGAAACCGAAAACAACGAAACAAAATTAGAAAGCGATGCAATAAAACAGCCAGAAGATGAAAAACCTTTGGAAGATTTGCATAAAGATTTTGACGCACAAGAAACTTCAAAAACAGAATCTGAAGTGGATTTTCAAAATAAGACATCAGCGATAACGCCTTCTCGAGCGATGGCTGTCAAAAACAATCAATATGTAGATGTTATATATCCAGGAAGCGGCTGGATTTACATAGGAGAAGTCGAAAATCAAAATCTATTCAGATATTTTGGAAGAAAACTTGGCAGCAAAGACACAATATTTACGCTTCGCTCTTATAAAAAAGGAAAAACCTTGCTACATTTTTATAAAAACGATATTTTAACTTCCCAATATATAGACGATTATCTTGAAGTTACAGTTGAAGAAGATTCTGCAAAATCAGGAGAAAAAGTTGTTGCGCCTTCTTATGCGCTAGTAGTTCCGCCAAAGCCAGTTAGAAACGAAGAGCATTTTTCTAAAGGAAAAAATAGTAACGCTAAAAAAATAAATGCGGAAGAGAACTCGACTATTACTCAAAAAGATACAGAAAATTCCTTATCGGTTTCTGTACCTCTAAGCGAAAAGAAACAGGACGATAATCTTAAAACCGTAATTCAAACAACTGACAAAAATAGAACTTTCTCCTCTGCCCCATTATCAAATGGTCAATCACAAAATTCAGCAAATCAAAATCAAAAAAACGATGATATTTCAGATTTTTCACAAGTTAAAAATCCAGCTGTAAATCTTCTTGACGAGGCAAAAAAATCATACGAAGCAAAGGAATACGAAAAGGCACTTAGTCAAATTCAAGAATATCTGGACAGCGAAAACACAAAGATTGACGAAGCACTCTTTGTTCAAGCACAAATTTTAGAAGCGGACAGCACAATCAAAAATATAAAAAGTGCACTCGATTCATACGAGGCGATAATAAAAAAATACCCAACGAGCAGATTCTGGCAAAATGCGAACAGGAGAAAAATCTATCTTGAACGCTATTATATAAATATTTATTAAAAATCTGCGTTGCAGATAAAAAAAATTAAATTCATTGGAGATAAAAAATGAAACTTTTAAAGACAATATCTTTTATTTCAGTAACACTTTTTTTGAGCGCTTGTACCATAAAAACTATGGAAAATAATAGGCGCACAGTAAGCGTAAGCGGAACAGGAACGGTAGAAGTTGAAGCAGACAATGCAACTATAATCCTTTCTGTAAACACTCGCGGAAAAGATGTTTTAAAGGCAAGCGAAGAAAACGCACAAAAAATGACGAAAGTTCAGGACGCTGTGGTTAACGCTGGAATTTCAAAAGAAAATATTTCAACACAGCGTTATACAGTTTATCAAGAATCAAATTATTCAAGCGGAAGGTCGATTCCTGGCGATTATGTCGTTTCAAACAATATAAAAATCTTCGTAAAGGATTTATCGCTTACAAGTGCTGTAATCGACTCTGCTCTCAAATCTGGCGCAAACGAACTTTCGTCGCTTGAATACGGAATAAGCAAAAATGATGTTTATGTAAAACAGGCTAGAACGCTTGCAGTTCAAAATGCACACGATACAGCAAATCTAATCGTAACAACAGATGGTGCAATGCTTGGAAAACTTATTTCCATAAATGAACATCAAAATAATTACGGAGTTTACAGAACCTATGCGGCAAAAAATCTAATGGCAGATGCAGAAGCTTCGAGTATTTCCGTTTCAACCCCTGTAAGCGCAGGAAAATCAACCATAAGTTTTACAGTAGATGCAGTTTACGAAATAAAATAACGGCGATTTTTACTTTAGCGATAAAAATCAGTTTGATTGAAAAATTCGTATCAAATCAATAAAATATTTTAGAATGTTTCACTTTTGTGGCATTACGAGGAAAAAATGTTAGACCTTAAATTTGTAAAAGAACACTTGGATGAAGTAAAACAAAACATAAAAAATCGCAACATGGTCGCAGATGCAGACTTAGTTGTAAAACTTTATGACGAAAGAACTGCCCTGGTAACAGAACTTCAGTCTTTACAGCAAAAAAGAAATCAAAATGCCACAAATATGAAGCAAAAACTGGACGCACAGACAAGGCAAAACTTCATAGAAGAGGGTAAAAAGATAAAAGAAGAAGTTGCAGAAGCAGAAAAACGCCTTGCAGAAGTTGAAGAAAAATTAGACGATGCTGCTCGCCAACTTCCTAATATGTGCCATCCAGACACTCCCATTGGAAAACTCGACACTGAAAATCTGGAAGTAAAAAAAGTTGGGACACCTCGAAAATTTACATTCAAGCCAAAAACTCACGTGGAGTTGGGCGAAGAATTGGATTTGATAGATTTTGAAAGAGGAACAAAGGTTTCTGGTTCTAAATTTTACTATCTAAAAAACGAAGCGGTTTTCTTGGAGCAGGCGCTCATAATGTACGCCCTTAATATATTGCGAAAACACGGCTTTACAACTTTTATAACTCCAGATGTTGCAAAAGAAGAAATTTTAAAAGGAATAGGTTTTAATCCGCGCGGGAATGAATCGAATGTTTATTCGATAGAAGATGAAGGTACTTGCCTTGTTGCAACTGCGGAAATTACTCTAGGCGGCTACCATTCAGACGAAATTTTGGATAAAGCTTCCCTTCCACTTTTCTATTGTGGTCTTTCACACTGTTTTAGAAGAGAAGCAGGCGCTGCGGGGCAATTTTCAAAGGGGCTTTACAGAGTTCACCAGTTTGACAAGGTAGAAATGTTCGTATACTGCCTTCCAGAAGATTCTGATAAGATTCACGAAAAACTTCGCCTAATTGAAGAAGAGATTTTTACAGGATTGGGACTTGCCTTCCATGTTGTAGATACTTGCACAGGAGATTTGGGTGCTCCTGCATACAGAAAGTGGGATATAGAAGCCTGGATGCCAAGCCGAGCAACAGACGAAAAACCAAATGGCGACTATGGAGAAGTAACTTCAACTTCTAACTGCACAGATTACCAATCGCGTAGGTTAAATGTAAAATACCACGATGATGACGGTAAAAATAAATATGTTCACATGTTAAACGGAACGGCGATTGCAGTAGGAAGAGCGATGCTTGCAATAATGGAAAACTATCAAAACGAAGACGGCTCCATAACAGTTCCAGAAGTTTTAGTTCCACTTTGCGGATTTGAAAAAATCGGTCCTAAAAAAGAAATAAAAGACCCTGTTTACCATGCAGCAAAAAAGTAATTAAAATCGTTATGGAATAAAAAAACTCCACAAGATTTTTATAAAAGAAAAAGCACCACTAAAGGCTGATAGAAAAGATTAGTTTTTACAGGTGCTTTTTTCTTTATTTTAGATTTTATCTGTCAATATTCTTTTTATCCTGCAAATATCTTGCATCCTCTTCTTTTATGCTTGTATAACGACAGATTGCACAAAATTTTTGCGAAGAATCATCACAAAAAATATTTTCTGCTCTAAAGTTTGCATAAACGGTTCTCTCTTTTATAGGACCAGTGGGAATGGGAAATCCCAAAACAATAGCATAATCAAAACCTTCTTTTATGATGAGATTATCTTTGCTCATCGCAAAAACGAGCCTCTGCTCATCAATATATATTAAAGCAGGAGGATTTTTTCGCTCCTGAATTGGAGATTTTTCCTCATTATTTTCTGCAAGATACCTGCACACACTGATTAAAAAAAGCCCATTTCTTATCGGTTTTCCATCAGAACGGCATTGCATCACAAAACGCTCAAGATAATTTCTAGTGCTCAACTGATTTTGCTCTTCAACATCCGACCAAGCAGGCAAAACAAAAAGTGGAAATCTCTCAAAAAATGCACATTCAGTTGCACTTTCCATAGAATTTGGAGAATAATATAAAATCGCCTTTAAGTTTTCTGACTTTTTCTTCGGAGCTTCTTCAATTTTTCTTATAACAGACGGAATCTCCAGCGCAAGCCCAGAATTTACAGATTTTACCTCTGTAATAAAATAAAGACCGAGCTTGTTAAAATAAAATTGAACACGAACAGATTTTCCGTCAAAAGATTTTACACTTTCAGGCGGATTTTTTAATAGGATTATATTTTGCTTTAAAACTGTAAGCCTATCTTTAGGAAGCGCAACAGGAAATACACCGACCGAAACACTCTTAACGGTGTTTCCGTTTTTATCCTGCACATTTCCTTTTTGATTTTCAATTTCTTCAGTTAAAGTGACAGGAACATTTGCATCCATCAAATACTGGAGAACCAACTGCCTTTCAATTCCTGTAAGCTCGTTCATGATTTTTCTCCCCTATCCATCTTTAAAATTTGAAGTTGGTTTATCTTCCAAGAATCAGTTTTTTTAATAAAGAAAATCATTACATCAACATAACCTTGCTTTTCGCGCAAAAATCTTACAGGCACTTCGTAAAGACCATTCATCTCGTAAGGGCAGCCAATCACAAAAGATGAAAAAAGTGTCTCATTTTTCTCCGCTAGTTTTTTCTCGCCCACCTTTGAATCTGCCTGCACTTTTGATTTATCATCCTTCTTTGAATCTGACTGCAAGTCTGATTTTTCGCCACCTGATTGCGATTTTTCATCGCTTGCCTGCAATTTCTCTGGTGAAATTTTGTGTTCATCCGTTTTTGAATTTGACTCTTCCTCAGAATCGCCTTCTTTTAATGGGAATTCCTCTTTGAACACAGAAAACCATTCTTCCTGTAAATCATTAAAAAAAAGAGCCGCCTCAAAAATGTCTTCACTTTCAAAAATCGAATCCTTAATCTGTCCTTCGCAAAGAGCAATCGAAAATTCTTTGGTCAAAGATTTTACTTCTGGCAAAAAATTCGTCAAATCAAGCGAAGTAAAGCCCTCGAGGCTTGGATAAACGCTTGCAAGATTTTTAGAATAAGTTGAGTTTATCAAAACTTGGGGCAAAATCCTCACACCTTTATCAACGGTTTCTATCGACGAAATATCGCGAGTAAGCCTTTCTTTTTCAATTTCGCTGACCCAAAAAGTGTCGTTATAGAGTTTTTCCGCTTGCGCTTTTAGAGAATCCTGCGCAATTTCGCCTTCGTTTTTTTGAAAATTTGCACATGAAAAAAAGCACCAAACAAAGATAAAAATTGCTAAAAAAAATGCGCCCTTTTGAAACATCTTAACGCATTTTACCACAAGAAGTTACAAAGTTGAATATCAATTATTTGACGAAAAAACTTCTAGCACCAGGCAAATCTTAAAGAAAATTGGGCGTTCCGGCACAAGTTTTGTCCGCTTTGCTTGCAAAACTTGCGCCGTCGGCTGTTCCGCCATTGCGCTATCGCTCCAGCCTCCTCGCTAACGTCCGTTTGCTGCGGTGGCCGCCTTTGGCGTGGCTCCATAGCCTAACGCTAAAAATCTCCGCCAACGCATACAATTTCTCTTATAACTGCAATTTTTTTCTCCAACTTGAAAACCCAGATTTAAATCAATATACTTTTGTAGATATTTCCAATCGATAAAATGCTAAACGAGGTACATTTATGGCACTTACACTTTCTGAAAAAATCATTCAAGAGCACATTGTCGCTGCTGCCTGCCCAAATATAAACTTTAAAAAAGGAATGCAAATTCCGCGTGGGGAAGATATCGCCTTAAAAATTGACCAAACTTTAACACAAGATGCAACTGGCACTATGGCATATCTTCAATTTGAAACGATAGGAATTCCTCGCGTAAAAACAGAACTTTCGGTTTCTTACATTGACCACAACACTCTTCAAACAGATTTTAAAAATATGGACGATCACAGGTATCTTCAATCCGTTGCACAAAAATACGGTCTTTATTTTTCTCGTCCTGGAAACGGAATTTGCCATCAGGTTCATCTAGAATTTTTCGGCAAACCTGGAAAAACTCTCCTCGGTTCAGACAGCCACACTCCAACAGGTGGTGGAATCGGAATGATTGCGATTGGCGCAGGCGGTCTTGATGTTGCAGTTGCCATGGGTGGAGGAGCGTTCCACACTCCCATGCCTAAAATTTTTGGCGTAAAATTAACTGGCAAATTAAAAAGAGGCGTTAGTGCAAAAGATATAATCCTAGAAGTTTTGAGACGAGAAACCGTAAAGGGCGGAACCGGTGCAATCTATGAATATTTTGGTGAAGGAGTCGCTTCTTTAACAGTTCCTCAAAGAGCAACAATAACAAACATGGGTGCAGAATTGGGAGCAACCTGTTCAATATTCCCATCAGACGAAAAGACAAAAAACTTTCTTGAGTCCATGGGTCGCGTTCAAGATTGGAGCGAGCAAAAGGCAGATGAAGGTGCAGTCTATGATAAGACTATCGAAATCAATTTAGATGAATTAGAAGCACTTGCAGCTTGTCCTCATAATCCAGATGTAATAGATTCTGTAAAAAATCTTTCTGGGAAAAAAGTTACCCAAGTTGTAATAGGCTCGTGCACAAATTCTTCTTTGGACGATTTAGAAAGTGTCGCCGCAATAGTAAAAGGTCATCATGTGGCTCCAGGTGTTGAAGCAGGAATCGCTCCAGGAAGCAGAACTACTCTTTTAATGGCAAGCAAATCCGGAATCCTTGAAACTTTAATAGAAGCAGGCTTTCGCATTTTGGAAAGCGCCTGTGGTCCATGCTTAGGACAGGGATTTGCTCCAAATTCAAAAGGTGTTACCTTAAGAACTTTCAACAGAAACTTTAAAGGTCGTTCTGGAACAGCAGATGCAGACGTTTATCTGGTTTCGCCAGAAACTGCGGCAGCAGCATCGATTACAGGCGTATTTACGGAAGCTAAAACTTTGGACTATGAAGATCCTGCATACACAAAAGAAGTTAGAGTTTCTATGCTCGAAGGCAAAGACTCAAGGCTTTCCAAATCAATGATTTTATCTTGCACTACAAACCACGGCATGATTGTTCCTCCACTTGAACAAGAAAAAGCAAAAGATATTGAAATAATTCGAGGTCCTAATATAAAGCCTTGTCCGCCTTGCCGCGAATATAAGTCAAATTTAAACCTTCCTGTTCGTTTAAAAGCGCAGGACAATGTATCTACAGACGACATAATGCCAGCAGGAGCAAAAGTTCTTCCATTGAGGTCGAATATTCCTGAAATTTCAAAATTTACACTCACAAGACTTGATGAAACTTTCTACACAAGAAGCGAGCAGGAAAATTTTGCAGACTGCTGTGTAGTTGGGGGCGAAAATTACGGGCAGGGTTCAAGCCGCGAGCATGCAGCCTTAGGTCCTATGTATTTGGGTGTTAGGGCAGTTATTACAAAGTCATTTGCAAGAATCCACAAAGCAAATCTTATCAACTATGGAATAATTCCTATGACATTTAAAAATCCAACAGATTACGACAGGATAAATCAAGGAGATACGCTAGAACTTAAAGATTTAGACAACTCTTTGATGAATGGAACACCATTTAAAGTTTTAATAAACGGAAAAACTGAAATTGAGTGCGTAAACGATATAGCATCGCGTTCTGCACAGATTTTGATGGCTGGCGGACTTGCTGCTTACACGAGAAAAGGTGGAAATTAAATCAATAAAAAAAACTTCATTTGCGTTCCTCATTTTTATGATTTATAATTAGTCAACCTTGATATAAAAGAGAGGGTTGAAAAATGAATATACATAATTTGATGGAAGAAGTTGTAATAAATCGCGTAAACGATCTTTACGAGCAGGTAAAACAGGTCAATGCAACTTGGCTCACTTGCGATTGTGAAAATTGCCGCTTGGATGCAATAAGTTATGTTTTAAATCGTATACCGCCAAAATATGTCGTAAGTGGCAGGGGTGCGTTGCATACAAACGACGAGCTTGAATCTCCACAGATAAAGGCTGATATAGATTCGATTGGAATGGAAGGCATACGAATTGTAAGTACGACAAAACGCCCTTTCCATATTGAACCTAGAGAAAATAAGGCAAATTCGAACAGTAAATTGCCACGTTTTAATTTTCCTATGATACAAGGAACAGTATTGGATGGAAGTACATTTGAACCACTTACAGATGTCACAATCTATCTAAAACAAGACGGAAAAATAGTTGAAATGGCGGATGCAACTTGGCACAATCCAACACAAACCTACCACAGCACAAATGGGACCTATAGTTTCTGGCCAAAAGCTGTTATAGCAGAAAAAGAGGACGAAACAAAAAAGTTTTCATTTACGGTTGAAGTTTCTTGCACTGGTTATGAATCTGTAACCTGTTCTTTTGATGTTTCTATAGTTTCAGAAGCTATTGAACGAACAAAACTGGATTCATCTTTTTCTATGAAGATAAAAAATTTGGTTATGTTCAAGAGCGAAATTCAAAACGAAATGGACAGAGCGATAATATAATAAAAAATATACAATATTGAAAGAAAAACTATTGAACAAAAACTTTCAATTTGGTATATTTACCGAGTCGCTTGACAAGAAAATGGGCAGTTAGCTCAGTTGGTAGAGCCCCTGGTTTACACCCAGATTGTCGGGAGTTCGAGTCTCTCACTGCCCATATTTTTTTTAGAAAGCACAAAACGGACGGTTAGCTCAGTTGGTAGAGCCCCTGGTTTACACCCAGATTGTCGGGAGTTCGAGTCTCTCACCGTCCATTGTTACGGGATGTAGCGCAGCTGGTAGCGCGCTTGGTTTGGGACCAAGATGTCGCAGGTTCGATCCCTGTCATCCCGATAAACTCACTCATTTTGGGTGAGTTTTTTTTATTTTAAACAGATGATTGTCAATTTGACGAAAGCCGAAAGCAGAGAGTGCAGCTAAATGAGCACGCCGACAGCTTAAAAAAAGTTAGGTTGATGGCTTACGTTACTTATTGTGAATAAGGAAAATCTTCCAGCATATTTTCTTAAAAAAAAATCGAAGGAGGATTTTATGTCAGAAACAAAAAAATGTATTGAATGCAGTGAAGAAATTTCTGTAAATGCAGAGATATGTCCAAAATGTGGCGTTCGCCAAACGCAAATTGTAGAAACAAAATTTTGTAAGGATTGTGGGGCAAAAATTTCAAAACAAGCTGAAATATGTCCAAAATGCGGTGTTAGACAAATGAATTCTGATTCATCAACATTAACAAATATAAACTCAGATAAAGATAAAACTGTCGCAGGTGTTCTTGCTATATTGCTTGGAGATATTGGGATTCACAAGTTCTATTTTGGTCAAACTGGCAAAGGAATTCTTTACCTACTATTCTGTTGGACTTTGATTCCTGCAATTATTGCACTTATTGAAGGTATACAAATACTTTGCATGAGTGATGAAAAATTTCAAAAAAAATATTTTAGCAATAAATAAGATTAAATTGATTATTAAGAGAAAAAATTTAGGGAGTATTTTATTATGAAGAAATTATCTTTAATGGCTGTTTTAATTTTATTTTGTACTTTGCTTTGTTTTGCAAAAAAACCAGTTTATCGTTATGCAATCATTGGAGAACAATCTTGTATAATCGTTGATTATTCAGAGAAAATTCCAGAAGAAAGACTTAGCACCTCATTGCTTTCGTTAAATACAAAGGAGGAACGCTTTATTGGAGAAGCTGGATTTAAGGAGGTACGTTCATTTTTTTACCAAGGATTTCCTTTTATATATGCCGATGCAACAAAAGATGAAAATAATCCTGATATGACATATATTGATACTTGGGATGATGTCATCGCTTATGTAAGAGGAAAAAAATAATGAAAGTTGAACATATTGAAAAAGCCAAAAATGATTCAGATTGTGAAATTCGATTAGGTCAAGCTAGTTGGGATAGTTCTAAAAAATCGATAAAGTATACATGGTTTGACATCAATGGGAAACCTACACGAGGTGGAGAATTTCCAGTTGAGGCTTTACCTCAAATGTTGGATTTTGCCATAAGAAAGGGATACATAAGTTTATTCTAAAATAAAAGAGTAGTTCAATTAAGCAATATTTTGGGAACTACTCTTTTTTTATGAGCAACTTGTAAATAATAATGCTCCACATTTCTTTTAAAACTTGCAGAATTTTATAGTTTTTCATCCAGCGTTAACACTACAAGGTTTTAGGGGCTGTGCCCCTAGGAGAAGGGGTAGGATGCAACGAAGTGCAGCCGCAGGGGAAGGCTTTTCCCTCCTATATTAAGCAAAAAAAATGCGAAGGAGCAAAAATTATCGCTTCTTCGCAAATCATTAAACATTTTTCGATTTTAGTTAAAGATGAACGACCAAAGGTTGTATTCTGCAAATACGCTTACTGCAACCAAAGATACAGTTGACATTATCTTGATGAATATGTCCATGCAAGGTCCTACTGTGTCTTTTAGCGGGTCGCCTACGGTGTCGCCTACGATTGCTGCATCATGTACGGCTGTACCTTTGCCTGTTCCTGGAATTCCGCCCTGCTCTATGTATTTTTTTCCGTTATCCCAAGCACCGCCTGCGTTTCCTGTAAAAACGGCTATCATTATTGAACAGATTGTTGAACCGATTAAAATTCCGCCGACAAAATGCGCTCCAAACAAGAGTCCGCATACAACTGGTATTACAACTGCCATCAATGCTGGAACTTTCATCTGATTTATTGCACCTTCTGTAGAAATCTTTATACATTGGTTGTGGTCAGGGTCTTCTTTCTTTTCAAGAATTCCTGGATGTTCTTTAAACTGCCTTCTGACTTCATCTACCATTTTTCTTGCTGCAACTGCAACTGCGTCTATGAGCATTCCAGAGAACAAGAACGGAAGCGCGCCTCCAACGATTGCACCTGCTAAGGTCATTGGTTCCATTATGTTCAAAGTTGGCAATCCGTTTACTATGGATTCTCCAGGAAGCGAATACATATAAGAAAGCATCAATGCAAGAGCTGCAAGTCCTCCCGAGCCTATCGCAAATCCTTTGCCAATTGCTGCTGTTGTATTTCCAACTGCATCCAAAGTATCTGTTATATTGCGAACATCTTGTGGAAGTTCCGACATTTCTGCAATTCCACCTGCGTTATCGGAAATCGGTCCGTAAGTGTCTACAGAAACTGTAAGAGCAACAAAAGAGAGCATTCCCATTGCAGACATTGCAACGCCGTAAAGTCCAGAAAGATAATAAGAAACTATTATTCCAAGCCCCAATATCATACAAGGAGCCATGCAACTTCTCATTCCGAGGGCAAGCCCTGTTGTTATTGTAAGAGCAGGCCCTTCCTTAGACGCTTCTGCCAAAATTTTTGTTGGCATGTAATCCGAAGAAGTGTAGTATTCAGCAAAAATTCCAATCAAAATTCCTGCAACAATTCCTACAGCAGCACCAACCCAAGGAGAAGCAGCACCAAGTCTAAAGCCAAGATTTGTAAGCTCTACATCTTTAAAAAGGTATATAGAAAGTGCAAAACCTGCAACAAAGGTAACTCCAGCTCCGAACCATGTAGCTCCATTTAATTGAGCGTGAACTTTTTTTGATTTTGAAAGATCTCTAACCAAAAGAGAAGCTACTCCTAAAACGCAAGCTATAAGACCAATAGCAGCAAATGCGAGAGGGAAAGTATATAAAGCAGTCAATGAGCGTTCTGCAACATTAGCATGCTTTATGATATTGTAGCCAAGTGCGATTGCGGCAACTATGGAAGCAACATAAGATTCCAAAAGGTCAGAGCCTAAACCTGCAACATCGCCAACATTATCGCCGACATTGTCTGCAATGGTCGCGGGATTTCTAGGGTCGTCTTCTGGAATGTGTACTTCTGTTTTTCCGACAAGGTCTGCACCCATATCAGCGGCTTTTGTGTATATGCCGCCTCCAACACGGTTAAACATAGCAACAAGGGAGCATCCCAAAGCATAACCAGACAGAGCATTAGGGAATCGTATAATTTCAATCTTAGTGAGCCAGCACTTTGCAACATCCATGCTTTCGACCCAGCCCAAGAGTCTTCCAAAAACAATGTATACGATTACCAATCCAAAAAGAGCAAAGCCTGCAACACAAAGACCCATAACAGAGCCACCACGAAATGCAACTTTTAAAGTCTTTCCAATATTTTTAGTCGTATTTGCTTCGTTCGTTACGCGGACATTTGCATAAGTTGCAATCTTCATTCCAACAAGGCCAGCAGTAGCAGACATAAAGGAGCCAATAAGGAGAGCTACCGCAACATACCAATCCAAACTAAGCCATACTATAGCAGCAACAACAATTACAACAATCGAAAGCACTTTGTACTCAATATTCATAAAAGTGTTAGCACCGCCACGGATGTACGATGCAATTTTTTGCATCAACGGGTTGCCTTCTTCAAGTTTTTTAACTTTAAAGAAGTTGAATGCTGCATAACAAATGGCAAGAATCGAAGCGAACAACAGCAAAATCGAAAGTGACATAAAAATTACCCCCACAAAAACTCAATTAACAAGACACAACTTGCGATGAGAGTTTTTAGCAAGCCGCCAACACAAATGCTAAAGCGGCATTAAAAAAGTTTGCAACGCAAACTCGCAATAAACTTTGACAAAATTTTATGCAAAGCCTTATTACCTTCTTCTATATGATAATGTAATTTCACGGTTTACGCTCAAAAAATATTTTGGATAATATTGTCATTTTTTATAAAACTAAGGACGAAAATTTATGGTCTCGACCGCAGTTCCAGGGTTCCGCTATCGCTACATTGGCTACGCCAACGCTACGCGCCCTTCCACCACGGCGTAGGTATTATTGTTCCATAAAAAGTTTTTTTGCCTCGTTTAACACTTTTCTCTTGTTTAACGCCCATTCTGGTGCAAGTGCAATTTTTTTTGGCGGATCGCCTGTAAATCTGTGCAAAACCGCATTTTCTGGCAAAAGTTTTAAAGCCTTTTGCAAGGCATAAAAATATTCGTCTTGTGTTAAACATTCAAAATGTTTTTCTAAAAACAGCTTTTCTAAAGCGGTATCTTTTAAAACATAGAGATTTGTAATCTTTATTCCAAAAAATTTTTTATCGCTTTTACGATTGTTCACCTTGCAGACAAAACGCACAGAATCAATCATATCTTCTATATTTTCATTTGGAAGCCCAAAAATTAAATGTGTTACTATATGTGCAGAAGGCAGTCTATTTTGTAAAAGAGCAATCGCATTTTCGTAATCCCTATCTGTATAGCAGCGGTTTATAACATTTCCTGTTTTTTCATTTGAAGTTTGAAGCCCCAGTTCTATCTGTAAAAAATATTTTTCACTTATCTCGCTAAAAAAATCTATAAATCGCTCGCCAAGGCAATCTGCTCTGGTTGCAATCGCAAGTCCTGCAACTCCATCCATTGAAAGTGCTTCTAAAAATTCACTCTTTAATATTTCAAAATCGCCATAGGTAGAAGAAAAACTTTGAAAATACGGCAAATACAAAACTCGATTACTGACACTTCTTCCTTTTGCTTTTTTTTCAACGAGTGATTTTCCGTTAATAAATTGCTCGCTTATGGATTTTGACTTTGCGATAAAATCTCCACTCCCCTTTTGACTGCAAAAAATGCAACCTCCAAAACCTTTGCTACCATCGCGATTAGGGCAGGAACAACTTGCACAAAGAGAAACTTTATAAACCTTGCAGCCAAATATTTTTTTATAAAAATCAGATAATAAAATCATAGAAACTAATTATATAAAAAAACCGCACCATGTTTTTGGTGCGGCTCGCTTTTTAACACTATATTTTTTACATAGCATTTAATTTCATCATTTTACTACACCAAAAATCAAATTTGGTAACCACAAACTTATCTGAGGAATGAATACCAAAAGAATAACAACCATTATCACGGCAAGGAAGAATGGCAGCGATGCTTTTGTTGTATCTTCTGGGGAACATCCCAATATCGAAGAAGTTGTATACAATGCAGTTCCGACAGGTGGAGTGTTAATTCCAGAAGTGGTAACCGTCATCATTATTACTCCAAAGTGAACAGGGTCAATTCCAAGCGACTTTACAACAGGAAGCAATATCGGTGTCATGAGCAATGTAATAACAGTGGTTTCCATAAACATTCCCATAACTAAAAGCAGTGCAATTATAATCAGAAGCATTATAGTTGAGTTTTGAGTTATTCCGAGCAGCCCAGATGCCATAGCCTGAGGAATGCTGTCGTATACAATACCGTAACCAAAAATACCGCTCAATGCCAAAATCAGCGTAACGATTGCAATGTCTTTTGTACTGTCTTTAAGAGTTTTGATCAAAACCTCAAGAGACATCTCTCTATAGATTACTGTTCCTACAAAGATTGCATAAACTGCGGCAAAAGCTCCAGATTCAGATGGGGTCATAATTCCAAAGCGAATGAATACAATCAGCATAATTGGAAAAAGAAGCGCCCAAATGCCGTCCTTTAAAGCAGACATAACTTCGCGGAATGAAGCAGGCTTTTTTCTATCTGGAATATAATTTCTTTTGTGTGCAGAAATCGAAGTTGCACTCATCAAAAATATCATCATCAGTAAACCTGGAATCATTCCAGCGGCAAAGAGGCGTCCAATCGAAACTTCTCCAATGGAACCGTAAATGATAAATCCCATAGAAGGAGGAATTGTGCAGACAATCATAGATGACCATGCATTTATTGCAGCAGACCAGCCTCTGTCGTATCCTCTACGAATCATTTCTGGACCTAAAACGCGAGATTCCATCGCAGCGTCGGCATTTGCAGAACCAGAAACGCCACCCATCAGAGTGGAAAGTACGCAAGATACCTGAGCAATGTTGCCGTACATGTGTCCAGTTAGAACATCTGCAAGTTTTATAAGGCGCTTTGTTATGCCTGTATTGTTCATTAGATTTCCGGCAAATATAAAAAGCGGAATCGCAAGCATCGTAAACGATTGTGTCGTAGACAGAGCCTTTTGAACTACGATCGTATAAGGCAGACCTTCAGTTATTAAGAAAAACAATAATCCAGAAATACCAATCGAAAAAGCAACTGGCATTCCCAACAAAAGCAAAATCAAAAATGCTATAACAACTATTCCCATGCCACTCATACAACTGCCCTCTCTTTTGTGCTCCATGCGGAAGCTGGAGTTTTTATAATCTCATGAATTTTTATGCAGGATGAGATTGCCATGAAAAAACAACCAACAGGAACACAGACTGTACACCAGCTGTAACTTATTGGCAAAACTTGGAAAAGTCGTTTTGTGTTTTCTGCTGATAGTTTAATTCCGAAAATAGTAAGGAAAAGACAAAATGCAATGATAAGGCAGAAAAATATGAGAGAAAGAGCCTTCTGCATTCTTACAGGCAACTTGTCGGTTAAGATTTCAACTCCAATCAGTTTGGTATTTCTAACAGCAATGTCTCCGCCCAAAAAAACTTCCCATGCAAAAAGCAAAAGCGAAAAATCAACTGCCCAGTTTATCGGATGATGCAAGGTTCTTGCTACCGCGGATAAAAAAACCAACGCAGTAATCGCTATAAGAAAGAGATTTGTCAAAAACTCTTCGATTTTAGTAAATTTTTTATAACACAATGCGATATATTTCATCGGATATATTCCTTTTTGTAAAAATCACTTGCGCTAGACGAAATACATCCGCACAAGAATGCTATAAAAGTTTGTTTGGGACAGCCATAATTTGACCGTCCCAAACTTTTTAAATTATTAAAAATGTAAAAATGATTTTTTTTAATCTATCAAATCTTATTTTCCGATTTCTTGATAGATTTGTTTGCGCAAGGCTGTAAAGCCAAGTTTATCGTATGCTTTATCAGCGGCTTTTTTAAATGGCTCTTTATCAACGGTTACAACTGTTATGCCCTGACGAACAAGTTCTTTTTCGAGTTCAGCAGCTTTTGATTCAACTAGACGTGCATTTTTTTCACCTGCAGCCTGAGTCTCTTTTATGAGCAAATCTTTTAAATCGTCTGGAAGAGTATTAAACCATTTAGTTCCTACGATAAGACCGTTGATAAGATGGAAGTGTTCTGTTTTATCGAGGTATTTTACAACTTCATACAGTCTGGCAGGAACAGCAGATGTAAGTTGAACTTCGCATCCGTCAAGTGCTTTAGACTGAATTCCACTGTATGTATCGTTCCAAGGCATTGCGATTGGCGTAGCGCCTAGAGCCGCAATGCTTTCTGCCCATGCAGGAGCTCCAGGAGTGCGGATTCTAAGTCCTTTGAGATCTTCAGGAGTATTTACAGGCTTGTGTGTATAAAAAGAGCGAGCTCCGTCATACCAGTTGAAAGAAAGTATCTGGATATTGTCTTCGCTTGCAAGTTTTTTTACCCAACCGTCAAAAGTTTTGCCCTTCGTAACTTTTAAAACATCATCATAATTGTCTGCAAAATATGCCATACCGATGATACCGATATCTTTTACATAATTTCCCATGCGACCACCGTCGGTAAGAACGCAAACATTAACACCTTGTATAGCCTGTTCGATAACGTCTTCATCGGTACCAAGCTGAGCAGAAGGATAAACTTGTATTACTAAACGTCCGTTAGACTTTGTTTTTACATTTTCTGCAAGTTCTTTAAATCCTTGAACCATAATTGATGTTTCGTTGAGCTGTGTCGAAAGTTTCAAAGTATACTTTTTTGAATTGTTATTTTTGCGTGCAGCAAACACGCCAAATAGAGCAATCAAAAACAAAGAAACAACAATAATCTTTTTTTTCATAAAATCCTCCAAAAATAAAGATGTGTTTAAAGATATCGTATTTCACAAGTTTTTGGTTGTCAAAAAAAATCGTAAAAAAAAATTGTTATCTTAATCGTAAAAGTCCAAATCTAAATCAGAATCGTAATATTTATATATTTTTTTGAGATTTTGGAAATCTATCAAGAATGTTTTTCTTGAAAATTGATAAAATTGAAGACCGAAAAAGGATTTGGAACTTTTTGAGCGATGAAAAGGAGAACTAAAAGGAGCAAGTATTTTTTTTACAATATTCTATTGTGTCAATTTTGAGCTTTAAAATGTGGCAAGCCTACTTGTAACCTCACTACCTGCCTGCGAGCTTCCAGTGGCAAGGGATTGGAAGGACGGCAAAGCCGTTCCGAAGCGTAGCGGAGGAATGGAGCGATAGCGGAATCCTGAAAAGCCCGGTTTTTGCGAAATGAAACGAAGTGAAATGCAGCAAAAAGCCACCCGAAGCAAAAAAAACTCGATTTTTAGCCTATTTATCTTTAATGATAGGCATGGAACCAAGGTCTAAAACCAAACTGTATGTATTAGAAAGCGATTCGCCATCAAAGGCAATTCCTACGGCAAAAAATTGAACATAATAAGTGTCGTCTTTTGAAGCCGTTGAATTATGAACATAATCTGTATCTCCATCATTTGGTTTTACATTCCTAGTGTTATTGGTATTTTGGTCATCGAAAAAATCAAAGGATTTACCATCGTAGCGTGCAGGAACTGCAAGTGTTATATCCGAATAATTAACCGTTATGTAAGTCCCACCAATCGAATCAGAATGACTCCAGGTGTTTAAAGCACTGTCGTATTTTAAATATCTTGGTTCTGTGTAACCGTTTACAAATCCTCTAAAATCATCATTACCGTTTCCAAATCTTATAAACGCTCTAAACGATTGAAACGAATCTCCAACATAATCCTCGTTTCCTTTATACGTTTTAGGTCTAAAAGCAATTCTTTTATCATTATTTGAAGAAGGAACAAAAAGCGTCTGTTTTATTTCTGGAAAAGTTTTTAAAGGTTGGTATTTATGGGTTTCTATCATTCTTGTTGCCGCTTCAATGTTATTCGAAGCAGTATTCACATTTAAAATTGAATTTCTTTGGGAAATTAAATCATTATAATTGTTATATATTTTATAATAGACTTCTGTTCCACTGAAAGAGCTTTCTTGTCCAGTCTCTTTTGTGGCAAACTCACAATACCAATCGGTAAAATCATCTCCAGAATACAAAGACGAATTATAACTGGTAACAGGCGGTTCTACATTTATTATCTCTTGCATGCCACAAGAAAATAAAAAAAATCCTGACATTACAAAACCTATAAAAGAAAATATTTTGTAAAAATGCCAGAATTTTTTCATACATTGTTAACTATTTTTTTTAATAAAAGTTACATTATTTAGAAGAGGATTCTATTGCTATTATGCGACTCTTAGCAACGCCTGCCCAAGTCGAAGAAGGATGAATCTCTTCAATTTTTTTATAAGCGGCCTTTGCATCATCGTAAAGACCTTTTATTTCGTTCACACGTCCCAAACTAAAATAAGCATGATCTACAAGATAAAAATCTTCCGCTTCAACCGATTTTTTGTAATAAGATATTGCACCGTCCAAATCGCCCAAATTTTCACAGCAAACCGCAGCATTGTAATTGCAGATAGGCGCAGTGTAAATTTGTTTTTTCAAATTCGCAGCTTTTGACCATGCAGCTAAGCTTTTTTCATAATCTTTTTTCTCAAAGAGAATTTCGCCTTTTAGCATATTAGCTCGAACGCCTACAATTCCGCCTTTACCAGCAAATTCTTCCAAATCCAAAAGTGCCTTGTCCTGACGAGAAGCGAAGTCTGTTTCAGAAATTGATTCGCTATCTTTTCTTAAAACATATTCAACCGAATCAAGACCTGCAAGCCCCTTTTCAATAGATTTAGTTTTTACAAAATTTACTGCAACAATTACAGCAACAAAAACCAAAAGGATTGCGATAAATCCAAGTAAAAGTTTTACGTTTTTTTCAAGAAATAAATTGATTTTTTCTACCGAAGTGGTAGATTCATTATTTTTCATAATAAACACCTCATTTTTCTATATTCATCTTAGCGTATGTTCAATTCGTTTAACAAACGAGAAACATAAGTTCGCTGAATTCCTAAAATTTTACCCGCTTCTGTTTGATTCCATGAAGTTTCGTTCAAAATCTGTTTAACGTAAGCCGTTTTAAATTTTGTAATTGCAGTTTTTAGAGAACGATCACCATCAGCAGGATTTGCAAATTCTTCTGCAATAATTGAATAGCTATTGCCGATTTCGTCTTTGTCTTTAGGAGGATTTTGAGCAGACAAATAGTTTATCCTCAAATCTTCGCCCTGTATAAGCGGAGGAATACCTAAAACACAGGCGCGTTCTATTGAATTTTCAAGTTCACGGACATTTCCTGGCCAATAATATTCAAGCAGAATTCTCTCTGCCGCAGAAGAAAATCCTTCAAAACTCTTTTTTGTTTCAATTCCAAATTTTGAAAGAAAAAATTTAGCAAGTGGCAGTATATCTTCTTTTCGCTCTCTTAAAGGCGGAATATTCAAGGGCATTACATTTAAGCGATAATATAAATCCGCTCTAAACGAGCCATCGTTCACCATTTTTTCAAGATTTCGATTCGTTGCGACAACAATTCGAACATCAACCGTTATAGAATCACTCGAACCAACTCTTTCAAAAGTTCGGCTTTGCAAAACTCTTAAAAGTTTTGATTGCAGTTCAATGGGAAGTTCTCCAATTTCATCAAGAAATAAAGTTCCCTTATCTGCTGCCTCAAACCTTCCCTTTCTATCTGTAACAGCATCCGTAAAAGCGCCTTTTACATGCCCAAAAAGTTCGCTTTCAAGCAGAGAAGGAGAAAGTGCTGCACAATTTACACGTATAAAAGGTTTGTCGCTCCTGTTTGATCGCAAATGTATCTGCTCTGCAAACAATTCTTTCCCAACTCCGCTCTCGCCAGTTATCAAAATAGTAGTGTTGGCCCGAGCAACTTCGTCAATTACATGCAACAAATCCAAAACTGATGAACTTTTTGCGACAAAGGAATGATAGTCAATCCCATTTTCAATATTGCTTTGTAATATGGAAATTTTATCTTGGGCAGCACGAAAAGAATCTGCATTTGAATAGGCAATTCCTGCTTGATTAGAAAGCAATTCAAGAATTTCAAGGTCAGCTTTATCGAAAAGTCTTCCATCTAGTTTATTTATGAGTTCGATAACACCAATGCACTTTCCCTTAACTTTCATAGGAATTGCAATCATCGTTTTTGTAATATAACCGGTTTTATCTTGCACGGTTTTAGAAAAACGAGGATCTTTCGCGGCATTATTTACTATCAAATACTTGTTATTTTCGACTACCCAGCCAGCAATGCTGTTTTTTTCGACCAAAATATTTTTGGCTTCCACACCTTTAGGTCCTAAAGCAACCATAAAGCGCAATGTTTCGTCTTCTTTGTTTACAAGGAGAATAGATGAAGCTTCGCATTCAACTAAACGCATTGCGGATTCAAGTATATAAACCAGCAATGCGTTTATGTCCGAATAGTTGGAATTTATTCGATCGTTAATCTCGATGAGTGTCTTAAGCTTTTCTAAACTGAGAGAATTCATATCACTCATCGAAAATTATCAGTTTTTCTTCTGGTCGTTAAGCATATCGCCAAGTGTATAAGCTCCACCACCATTATCAGAAGACATATACTGGTTAATTTCTTTGCGAGCCTGAGCCTTTTTAAATTCCTTAACAGAAAAACCAACTTTTTCTTTTTCAACATTTATGTCTATAACATAAACATTTATTTTATCGCCTACGTTGTATTTTTTTACCGCTTCTTCGTAAGGAACTTCTTTGTCATCGCTCAAATTTGATTTGTTTACAAGTCCTTCAATTCCTTCAGGAGCTTTTACAAAAATCCCAAATTCAGTTATAGACGTAACTTCACCTTCAAGGGTTGAGCCAACAGAATACTTGTCAGCAAAAGCCTTCCAAGGATTATCTGTAAGCTGTTTTATACCAACAGTAATACGATGTTGTTCTGCATTTACATCAAGAATCTTTACATCGAGTTCCTGACCTACAGTTAATTCACTTCCAGGATGTTTTACTTTCTTTGTCCAAGAAATATCTTCAGCTCTCAAAAAGCCGTCGATTCCTTCTTCAAGCTCCACAAAAGCACCTGCGTTTGTAACTTTTACAATCTTTCCGTGAACGACAGAATCCACAACGTATTTTTCAGAAATTGTATCCCAAGGATTAGGTGTAACCTGTTTAAGTCCCAAAGAAACTCTACCAGCCTGAATATCGTATCCCAAAATCATGCACTTAACTTTGTCGCCGATTTTAACCATATCAGACGCTTTGTTTACTTTTTTTGTCCAACTGAATTCTGAAATATGAACAAGACCTTCAATTCCTTCTTCCAATTCGATGAAGGCACCAAAATCAGTAAGTTTTGTAACAGTTCCTTCAACAATGCTTTCTACGTGATACTTGTCTTCAAAGTGCATCCAAGGGTCTTCTGTAAAATGCTTGAGTGAGAGATTTATTCTCTTATCTTCAGGATTTAAAGCGATAACCTTAAGTTCAATTTCCTGTCCTTTTTTTACAAAATCTTTTGGACGAGTTACATGACCCCAACTCATATCATTTATATGAAGAAGTCCATCAAATCCGCCTAGGTCGATAAAAGCACCAAAACTTGTAAATGACTTTACAACGCCTTTAACGTTATCACCAACTTGTGCCTTTGCAAAAAAGTCATCGCGTGCTTTGTTCATCTCTTCTTCGAGATATTTTCTGCGGTTTACAACAACATTTGCTTTGTTATCAGAATACAAACGTTCGATATAGAACTTAGAAACAGTTCCAATCAATTTTTTAGGATCTTCAACCTTTGTGCTGTCAGACTGACTTATAGGAAGGAAAGCGTGAATATCGCCACCAAGGTTTACATCAAAACCGCCCTTTACTTCTTTTTCAATTTTCCCTTCAATAGCAGTTTTTTCATCTGCAGCTTTTCTCAAATCTTTCCAAAGTTGCTTTGACTGTGCCTTTGTGTAAGAAACTTCAGGACCACCACGACCGTTGAGTTTTACAAGCACCACAACTAAAACATCGCCAACTTTTGGCAATTTTCCAGCAAATTCTTGAACAGAGATTTTTCCCTCTGATTTTGCACCAATATCAATAAAAACAAGTTCGTCAGTAACTGCGATTACAGTTCCTTCAACAAGCTGACCATCTTCAAGAGTTTTAAAACTCCTAAGAGACTCCTCTAATTGTGTTTGGATTGAGCTTTTTGCGTCTTCCTTTTCCACTTCCATCTGTTCCATAGTAAACCCTTTATTGTGAATTTTAGTTAGGATTATCTCACAAACCTGTTCTATCGTCAAGATTGAAGTATCTATATAAAAAGCGTCTTGAGCTCTCTTGAGAGCACCTTCTTTTTTGTTTTTATCAATTTCATCGCGCTTGATTATCGCCTGTTTTACTTCTTCCAAAGTCATATTGGAAACGCCCTGATCAAATCTTCTCTGAGCTTGAACATCTATAGAAGCGTCAAGATAGAACTTATACTGCGCATCTGGAAAAACGACTGTTGTCATATCGCGTCCTTCGCAGACTATATCCAGAGATTTTGTGATTTCCCTCATGCGCTGATTTACAAGATGGCGAATCTCCACAATAGAAGAAAGTTGTGCAACTTTCGCACTTACCGAATCTGAATGCAATAAATTCTCTACATCTTTTCCATTTAGGATAAGCCTCGAATTTTTGTATTCAAGATTTTGTTTTTTGCAGAAATCGACAACAGCATTCGAATCGCTTAAATCGATATTTGCTTCGTTAACCGCTAAAGTAAGCGCCCTATAAAAACTTCCGCTATTCAAATAAGTTATGTTCAGTTTTTTTGCGATAAGACCTGCAATCGTAGATTTTCCAGTTCCAGCAGGACCGTCCATGGCGATAATCATATATTCAATTCCCCTTTAAGATTTTAATTTTTGCACAAAGATAAAAGTCCCTTTACTTCAAAATCCGTAAGCTCTCTAAATTCTCCCTCTTTTAGATTACCCAAACCAAGATTTCCAATTCTTACTCGCTGAAGACTTCTTATTGAACTTCCAGCATCTGCAAAAACTCGACGGATTTCTCTGTTTTTTCCTTCTATAAGAATGACTTTCATTTTGTGAGTATTTATTATTTTTGTTTGTTTTGCTTTGTAAAAAATTCCTTCGACTCGAATGCCTTTTAAAAATCTCTGATCCAATCCCTCCGGAAGCGGATAACTCGTTTCCACAAGATATTCTTTTTCAATTTCGCTTGAAGGATGGCTCAACTTTGCAGCAAAATCTCCGTCGTTTGTAAAAATGACAGCACCACGGCTAAACATGTCGAGCCTGCCAACATTATAAAGGCGCTGTGAATATTTTTGTTTTAAAAGATCTACTGCCACAGGTCTACCTTTTTCGTCAGATTGGCTACACACGAGTCCCGAAGGTTTATTGAGCAAAATATAGATTTTACGATTTTCCAAGTTTACTTTTTTTCCATCGACACAAATCTCATCATCAACGCTTACCTTTGTGCCGAGTTCTGTTACAACATCACCGTTTACCGTAACGCGCCCTTCTACGATTATTTTTTCTGAAGAACGCCTGCTTGCAACTCCGCAGTGAGCCAGAAACGCTTGCAACCGCTGTTTTTCTTTAGGCTTATCTTGCAAGTTCAAACCTCTCAGATTCTTTTTCATCAAGACGAGGTAAATCTGCAATGGAATTTAAACCGAAAAACTTTAAAAAATCCTTTGTAGTTCCAAACTGACTCGGTCTTCCAGGAGCATCTTTTTTACCAACTTCTTTAACCAAAAGCCTTTCTTCCAAAAGGCGAATCATATTGTCAGGAGGAACTCCGCGTATAGATTCTATTTCTGCACGAGTAATTGGCTGCTTATACGCTATTATCGAAAGCACTTCCATTGCGGAGCGACTTAAACGACCTGCATTTTTGTTGCCATAACGTTCTTTTAAAACTTCCCAAAATTCTTTTTTTGGAGTAAGAGTCCAACCACCTGTAATCTTTGAAAGTTCAATTCCTGAATTTTCACTCGTGTATTTTTCTTTTAAACTTTCAAGGCACTGTTCTACAACATCCTGCGACAATGATGAAATTTTTGAAATTGTCGCAAGGGTAAGAGGCTCGCTGTCTAAAAAAAGCACAGTTTCTACAAGCCCCATTTCTTTTTCGAGATTGACATCCATGTGTTTCATTATGCCGTATTTTTAAATAATTTTTAACAGATTTTTGCTTAAGCCGCAGTATTTTTGCAAATTTTTATGTCGCCAAACATTCTATTTTGCATTACCGTTGCCATTTTAAACTTAACCGCTTCTAAAAGAGCCATAAAAGCACAGATTACATCGAGCATATTTCCTTTGCGAATAATCAAATCCGTAAACATGCATTCATTTTTTTCTTCCAAAAGCTCATTCATCAAAGTGATTTTTTCATTGACGGAGATTTCTTCGTACATATCGATGATTTTGCTGTCAGAATATTGAGAGATCATCGTTTGAAAAATCTTTTGCATCTGCTGCAATAAATCCCAAGTGTCAACAGCTTCCCACATATTTTCATCTTCAAAAGGAAGAACTCGCTGAATTTTCTTTCGTTCAAAATTCCATTCGTTTTCGTCTTCTCTGTCTTCCATAAGATTGGAAAGTTTTTTAAATTTTTGGTATTCAATCAGTTTATCAACCAATTCTTCCCTTGGGTCATCAAAATCAAAATCGTCATCAACTTTAATTTCCACAGGCAACATCATTCTGCTTTTTATATATAAAAGTCTCGCCGCCATATTGTAAAACTCAGAAAGGTCTCCAAGTTCAACTTGAGAAGCGTAATCCAAATATTCCAAGAATTGCTCTGTTATCTGTGCAATGGGAATGTCGTATATATTTATCTTATTGTCGCGAATCAAAGCCCAAAGTAAATCAAGCGGACCTTCAAATTCTCCAGCGGTATACTTTCTATTGCTGTCGCTTGCAATCTCTTCTTTGTTTTTTACCTGTAAATCAACTTCCTGTCCCATATTGCGCCTTTAAATTTAAAAATTCCTGAGCAGAAAGATATTTTTCTACTCCTTGGGAACCCTTTTCGTTTACATAATGAACAAAAACATCCCTGCTTATAAAATCGGCAGATTCATTTAAAATCTCAAGCATAGGAATTAGAACAAAGGCTCTCTCAAAAATGCGTGGGTGCGGAATTTGCAAATCTTTAGTAACGACAGCTGTGTTGCCAAAAAACTCTATATCTATGTCTATACTTCTAGGTCCGTTTCTAATTTCTTTTGTTCTGTCTCGCCCTAGAGATTCTTCTATCTTATGAATTTTAAAAAGCAAATCTTGTGGCGGTAAAGATGAATCGATTTTTCCTCGAACAAAAAGATTAAAAAAATCCTCCTGTTCTGTATAATACATAGGTTTTGTGCGGTAGACAGAAGAAGCCGTTATTCCTGAAAGCAACAAAGAAAGTTTATCAAAAGCCATCTTTAAGATGATTTCGCAGGATTTGTCTTTCCAAGTTTTGTTTGAACCAAGCCCAAGAATAACGTCTGTCATAATTTATTTATCTCTAAAAAAGTGCATCCTTTGCAGACGGAATTACTTCTTCAGAAAAAGAAGCCGAACTTTCCTTTGCAGGTTTTTCTGAAGTTTTAGAAGCTTCTTTTGCAGATTTTGCCTGCTCTGGATAAACTGGAACTCCCTCTTTTGTTTTTAAAACTTGACCTGGGAATACTTCTGAACGAATTTGAGATTCAATCTGTTTTGCGTACTCAGGGTTTTGCTCAAGAAAGTTGATGGCGTTTTCTTTACCTTGACCAATTTTTTCTTCCCCGCGAGTATACCACGCACCTCTTTTATCGATTATTCCGTGCTTAACCGCAGAATCCAAAAGAGAAGCCGTTGCAGAAATTCCTTTTCCAAAATAAACGTCGAGTTCAACCTTACGGAAAGGAGGCGCAACCTTGTTTTTTACAACCTTTACCCTTACCTTGTTTCCAATCGCTTCGTCTTCGCCCTTGCCGTCTATAGATTCTATGCGGCGAATCTCCAAACGAACAGATGAATAAAACTTTAAGGCATTTCCACCTGTCGTCGTTTCTGGATTTCCAAACATAACGCCAATTTTCATTCGGATTTGATTGATAAAAACGATTGTGCACTTGCTTTTGTTTACGATTGCGGTGAGTTTCCTGAGTGCCTGACTCATAAGTCGAGCCTGCAAGCCCATCATTGCGTCTCCCATATCGCCTTCAATTTCTTTTTGAGGAGTCAAAGCGGCAACAGAATCTACAACGATTATATCAACCGCGCCAGAGCGAACAAGGCTTTCTGTAATTTCAAGAGCCTGTTCTCCTGTATCTGGCTGCGAAACCCAAAGTTCATCGATATTTACACCGAGATTTTTTGCGTAGATAGGATCCAATGCGTGTTCTGCGTCGACAAAGGCTGCTATTCCACCAAGTTTTTGCGCTTCTGCAATCGCATGCAAAGCCAAAGTCGTCTTTCCAGAACTTTCAGGCCCGTACATTTCGATTATACGCCCTCTTGGATAGCCTCCAACTCCCAGTGCTTCATCGAGCAAAATCGAACCAGAGGGAATAACATCAATTCCTTTAGAATCTGGTTGAGTTCCGAGTTTCATAATTGCGCCTGCACCAAATTGTTTTTCAATTTGAAGGCGAGCCGCTTCAAGAGCCTTTAATTTTTCCGACATTTCAGTCGGCTGAGTAAATTCCGTCGTTTTCGCCATTTTAGCCACCTTATCCTCCCACTACTTTATATAGAGTCTAAAATTCATTTTTTACACATTTTATCAATTTTTTTTCGTTTTTTTTATTTTTTACGCAGCGGTTGATACACTGCTCGTCCATAAAGAGAGATTTTTCCACCTTCAATTCCGATTTTTCCTAAAATTTTTACCGCTCTATCGCCTTCTATTGCGGGAGTTGGCGCAGGAGAAAAATACACAGAAACGATTCCATCAACCCTTTCCAAATTTTCGTATCCAACCAGAAGATCGCATCCGTATGAATCTTCCTGAAGCCTTGCATTTGAAATTCTACCAGACCAAGAAACCCAACAACCGATATACAAGAGAGGATCCATTGCAACTTGATTATAAGAAAAATTCTCTTCGCCATGTTCTATAAATGTATCAAAAGTGGGTTCTTCGAGATACGAAAAAAGAAGATTCGCTTTTGCTTTTACAGACGAAGACGCATTTGAATTTAAAAGCCTGTTAATTTCAACACGACATGAATTATCCCTATAGTCTTGAAAATAAAGCCGCGCCAATTCGTAGGATTTTTCTATCTGCGCTTCGGAAAGTATATAACGGTAAACTCCATTTGAAAGATCTTTTTCTTGAAGATTGGATTTTTCTTCGGAAGAAAGATTTAATTCCGCAATCGCTGCACGTTTTGGAATATTAGAAGAATTCGGTTTGATAAAATGAAGAATCAAAAATGCAACAGCAAGACCTGCAAGACAAGAAATCAGAATTCTAAAAAAACTTCCATGATTTTTTGCGATAGGCGGATAAAATGTTTCTATCTTTCCTGAATCAACCCATTTTAAAATCGTTTCGTAATCGCCATTTTCGCGTATAAAGCGCATCGCTTTTTTTGCACATTTGTTTTCTGGATCCAATTCAAGAACTTCAAGATAATACTGCACTGCCAAATCAGTATCTCCACGGCGCAAAAATATAGCAGCCTGCCCGAGCAAAAGCCTTGTATCCTTTAGTTTTATGTGCCTCGCTTCCTGAAAATATCTACTAGAATTTCCAGTGTCGCCAGCGTAAAGACAGGCAGTTGCAAGCGTTATATAATATTCAAAACTTTCGTGGTAAATTTCTCTTGCATTTTCGAGAAGTAAAATCGCTTTTCCAAATTGTCTGCGTTGAAAAAGAGAATTTGCGCGGTCAATAGCAGATTTTTTCATTTTGACTCTGGCCGCCTTATCCTTTCCAGTATTGAATCGAGTTCCGCATTTAAAAGGCGAATTTCATTAAAATCGACTAATGCAGGGTCAGACTGTAAAGAGTTAATCCTGTTTATAAGATTTTGAACATAAACAGGATCAAGTTGTTCCTGCGTTATAGGGGGAACTATAAAATCTATGTCTGGCTTTTTTATCAGGTTTAAATTATCTAGTTTTTTTTCATCAACATTTGCATCAGGATTTTCTGAATCTTGTTTTAGCGCTTCAATATTTTCTTCATTTCCCAACACATAGTCTATAAACGAAAGGCCTTCAGGCATTGCACTTTCTAAACCTGTGGCAAAATAAAAAACTATCGAAGAAGTTTCACCTTTTTTTAACTTTTTTGAAGCCCAATTCACGCTTACAGCAGAATTGTTATAAGAAACCGCCGAATTAAAACTCCTGCCTTCCACTATTACAGGAACCCAAGGGCCTTCTAAAAGCGAGCGAACTTCGGAAAAAGAAACTTGCTCTGGAGAAGAAACCGATTTACCATCCAAAACAATTTGCAAAGAAGTTTTTCCATCTGTAGAAATGATGGAGCGGTCTTGTTTAAAAGACGAAAATTGCTTTTCAGAAGAAATTTTATTTCCAGCTGTTGTTACAAAATGAAAATCCGTTCCTTCACCCAAAATAGTATCTATTACGGCTTTTACAGAAATATCTTGAACTTCATTAAAAATATTTGTCGAAAAAATGCTGACTTTTACAATATCAGTTTTTTTCCCAGGAAAAGATGAAATAGGTTCAAACTGAACTGCAATCTGTGTTTTTCCTGCAATATTGTATACGAGTTGAGCACCCGAAGGTATTTTTCTGAGCTCTTTTTTTACGGCAGCATCTTTGTTTAAGCGATAGATTGTTCCATCAACCTTTGCAAAAAACGAAGTCGAAATCGAATCGCTGTATTGACTAAAAAGAGGAATCTGTTTTTTTTGAGAATCGAATGCATAAAAAGAAAAAGTTCCAGTTCCTGCCCTAAAAGAAAGTTTTATATCATCTTTAACAATTTCGTATTCTTTTTTCGGCACATAAATCGTTCCCAGATATTTGTCGGTTTTCTGCTTAGCTTTTTCCTTTGCCAAAAGTTTTGCTTGTTTTTGTTGATTTTTTAATTTTGCTTTTTGCTCTTGTGTTAATTTTGCAGAATCGTTTTTATCATTTTTTTTGCTTTCTTCTTTTACAGAAGAATTTTCATTTAAAACTTGACCTGAAACAATTCCTTTATCGTTAATCGAATTTTCGTTTTCCTGCGCAAAAAAAGGTTGTGTAAAAACAAAAAACAGAAGTGTAAGAAAGATAAAATTAAAATGTTTTTTTTGAGATTTTAAATTTTTTCCTATAATAAAAAATCGCTTTTCTTTGGAACAAATCATAAATCACCTCTTATTTGACTTTTGCTCATCAAGAAGATATTGAAGATAAGATGCCTTTTTCTTTAATGCTTCAACTGCAGGATCTGCAATTACAGAAGGATAAGATGGATTGTAGACTGAAGGAGATTTTTCGTTTGTTACATCTTTATCGTTTTGAGATTTTATTTTAGATTCTGAAATGAACGCATCTTTTTCATTCTGCAAAGCAGTATTTTGAGAGACAAGATTTTTATTTTCTTCTAAAAGCCTTGTATTTTCTTCATTTTTAGATAGAAGTTCTTCTTCAAGTTCTTTTATCTTTAACTGCGCATCAGAAAGAGATTTTTTTAAGCCTAAGTTATCTTGCGTTTTAAAAATTTTTAATTGCCTCTCGTAATCTTCTCTCGTAGCAAGATTTTCTTCGCTAGTAACTTTTAAAAGATACAAGAGTTTTTCTTCTCGTTCCCGTTGAGCAATCATCTCGACCCTGTAGCGAGCATCCGAAGCCTTAGAATCATCAGGAAAATCATAAATTATCCTTTCGTAAAGAGCGCGAGAAGAGTCAAAATTGTATTCGGCATAAAAGCATTCTGCAATCCAATACAAAGCAGATGCGTAAAGTTCTGAATTTTGATTTTGATGGCAAAAATCGCTTAAAACCAAAACGGCTTCTTCGTTGCGGCCAAGAAAATGGAGAGCTTTTCCTCTATAAAAATGAATGTAAGATGCATATTTGCTAGAATTGAATTTTTCAAGGAAAAGATTGCAATCGTCCAAACCAGAAGAATAATCTCCAGAATTTATTTCGCTCATTATAAGAAGATAAAGAGTTTCATCGTTAAATCCGATGTCAGACGAAACCGCTTTTCTGAGAAACAAAATTGCAGAAATCCAGTCGCCTTTTCGAAAAGCGTCAAAACCTTTTTCCTGCTCTAAATTATATTTTTGTGAAAAAAGACAAAGGCTAATCGAAAAAAAAAGCACAGTTGCCGACAAAGTTATTTTACAACAAAAAAATGATGACATCGCGGAGTTAATTCGTTTTTTCATCATAAAACCTCCCAATTAAGAGCGCCATTAAAAAATGCAGCCCCAGAAACTACAACGTCTGCTCCTGCTTCTAAAACGCTTTGAACATTCTGTTCGTTTATTCCGCCGTCTACAGAAATTAGATAATTGTATTTTTTTTCTTTTCTCATTGAATCCAAAAGACAAACTTTTTCAAGGCAATAAGGAATAAATTTTTGCCCGCCAAAACCAGGATTTACGCTCATAACCAAAACCAAATCCACAAGAGGAAGCACATTTTCTATTGCACTTATAGGAGTTGAAGGAACAACTGAAATTCCAGCTTTTTTCCCAAGTTGATGAATGCGAGATATAAGCCTATCTATATGCACTGTCGCTTCTTGATGAAAAGTTATCCAGTCTGCACCAGATTCTGCAAAAGATTCTACACACTCTTCTGGGCGTTCAACCATAAGATGAACATCGAAAGGAAGTGAAGTTAATTTTTTTATAGATTTTATCACTGGCTGCCCGTATGAAATTTGTGGAACAAAATGCCCATCCATTACATCTATGTGTATAAAACCTGCTTTTTTTTCTTCGCAAAATTTTATCGCTTTTGACAAATCCGAAAAATCCGCAGAGAGCAACGATGGAGATAAAATTTTATCCTTCATATCTCCACAATATTAACAAAACATACGGATAAAAACAACAACATATTTATTTCAAAAATTAACAGAAAAAACTATTGACAGATTTTATTAAGTAAAGTATAAACTTTATCCCATTTTTTCTAAAATTTATCAACTTTTATTGACTTCTCACCTTTAATTTTGATATAATCCAAAATATGCTATGAGTAATCAGTCGGAAGAAGGATTAAAAAAGGCTTATTCACTGCTTGAAGAAGGCAAGGCAGAAGATGCAAAATCGATTCTGGCAAGCACATTGGAATTTAATCTCGAAAACGCAGAGATTGACTTTGCAATATGGACTTGCTCTTATTGGATTGATTTTATCAGGAAATCTGAAAATCTTGAGCCTTACGAAAGAGGAGAAAATCTTATTCTTCAATGGAAATCCTTTGAAGAGGCACTGAATAGAAAAAAAAAGATCTATGCAAGAACAATTTTTTCTATCCAAACTGGTGTTTTTACGCTGGCTTTAAAAAGTTATTCTTTAGTTCCTAACGAAAGCCAAAAACTTCCTATGCAAAAAGCAAATTTGCTTTTAAAACAAGGAATTTGCAATAAAAAACTGGGAAAGTACGATGTGGCAAGAACGGAACTTACAGAAGCTAACAAACTTTCAGGCGATTCTGCTCAGATAATAGCAGAAATGGCGGATTGTTTTGCACTTTGTGGAATGGAAAATGAGGCTAAAGTTCTTTTTAGGGAAGCTTTTTTTATTGATGCAAAAAAAATCGATTTGGCTCTTCTCGACTGTGAACTTATAAAATGCCTTATAAATCGCGTTCGTAAGGAACAAGGCTATTCTGGAGCAGAACTCCAATTTTGGATTCCAGTTTATGCAGTTTTGTACGGAGTGTTCAATATAAAAAGGGAACTTAGGAGTACGGAATTTTTTAATTTGCGGCAGGATATATACGAGATTGAAAACGAAATAAAAAATCCTGCAAACAATGAAAAACAACTAAAACCTAAACTCATATATATGTATTTTAGGCTGATAGATTATTATGCGCAAAAAAATCAGACAGGAAAAGAGATAAGCGATATTTTGCTTAAACTTAAAATCCTCGATAAGGATGTATACGAGTTATACATAAAATAAAAATTTAAACGGCAGAGGTTTTTAAGGCTTAAGCAACTGCTCGTTTTATATAAAAGTGGCTACGAGCCAAAGAACATACAGGAGTAAAACATGTCCGCAGAAATCGTTACAAAAGTTCAAGAAATGCTCAAAGAAGAAACTTGGACTAGGGCTGCCATCAGCAACTACACAAAGAACAATCTTATTGAATTGTCCGAAATCGTAGAAAAAGCAAAAGCAGAAAATTGTGCTGATGAAATAAAATCAATCTGTGACGAACAACTTTCGCATTCAAAAGAAAGCATAATCGCCCTTTATATTTCAGGAATGTTTAGCTTAAAGCAGGGAAAACTCGACAACTCATATCTCGTAGGACTTGTAGACATCTTTCAGAAAAACCACAAAGAACCAATCGTAACCTACCTTTGCGAAACAATCCTCGATATTGATCCAAACAATAAATTTGCATTGCGCACTTTGGCAGATATCTATCGCAGCGCAAATGATCCAAAAGCGTGGGAAATATACGAAAAAATCGTAAAAAGCGACATAGAAGAAGCAGAAATTGCAAAAATTCTTGCAGAACACTATGAAGCAGAAGGCGATTTAAAAAATGCGATAGCATATTACAAAAAGTCACTATTGCGTTTTGTAAACATAAACAATATGACCGCTGTAAAAGAAGTTTGGTCAAAACTTGTTTACTTAATTCCAGAAGAAATCGACTTTTTTCTTTTGGTGCAGAGAAAAGTTGAAAAGAGCATAAGCCAAGAAAAAAGTGCTCTACTTTTGCACGACCTCTATCCTTATTACAAAGACAATGCTCCAAAAGATTCTAAAAAATGGGATACTGCAATCCAGATTTTAAAAATCATCCTTACGATTGATCCTAAAGACAGTTGGGCAAGAAACGAAATTGCAACTTGTTTCCAAGGCAAACACTCTGACAATGCGCACGTCGAAGAATATATCCGTGCATCAAACCTTACACAGAGTTTTCGCAACGTATTTGAAGCGATTAACGACTTTGAAAAACACATCGCTTTTGGCATAAGAAACTTTGTTTATCATCGCACTTGGAGCGTAGGTATAATAACAAAAGTAGAAAACGACACTTTAACGATAAACTTTGGCAAAAAAACAGGCGTAAAGCAGATGTCTTTGAAGATGGCCGTTAGCGCTTTGCAGCCACTTGCTTCGGATCACATTTGGGTATTAAAAGCGACAAAGGCAAAATCAGATTTGTTAAAGATTTTTAAAGAACCAAAGGATAAATCCGACGCTCTTAAAATCATAATCAAATCTTTTGGAAACAGCTGCGATTTTAAACGCATAAAGGCAGAATTAGTTCCTTCAATCTTAACGCCTGGCGAATGGACCAGCTGGAACAGCGCAGCAAAAAAAGCGCTTGAAACAAACCCAATCTTTGGGGTTAATCCAAACAACATAAATGAATACGTGGTTAGAGATGCCAAAATTTCGACGGAAGAAAAACTCAACAACGAATTTAAAGCGCAGAAAAACTTTATGCCACGCGTAGACGTATTTATGAAATTCTTAAACGACGAAGAAGCAGACAAAGACAGCGAAATGTTTGCAGAAATGTATTCTTACTTTAAAGGATTTTTAAAAGCTTTCTCTCAGGTAAACGAACAGGTAGTCGCTTCGTATCTCGTTGTTCAGAAGGTAAGTTCTGAAATTCCTGCTTTAGCGTTTAAACCTTCATTCTCTTTTGCAGAGCTCTATTCAGAAATTCAAAATCCAAGAGAGATGTACACACTTCTTAAAGACACAAAAAATACGACTTTGCAGGAAGACTTTTTAACAGCAATAAAAATGCTTCCAGACTGGACAGATAAATACATTGAATTATTCCCTACAGTTTTAAGCAAAAAGATGCTCAAAGATTTAATCGATGCTGGCGAAACAGAAAAAATCCAAAAACTCGTCGTAAAAGCATTCGACAACTTTAAAGATTATAGAGGCGCAGTTCTCTTCTTCTTTGAAGAATGCCGAAACGATGAATGGTTTAAGGAAGCTGGAGTTTCTTACCAAAAGCAGTTGATAACGATAATAAACTTGATTGAGCAAACTTACAGAGAAATCGAAAACCATGTAGACACTACTGAAAACAAAAAATTAAACAAGAATGCAAAAAAACTTGTCTTTGGCGAAAAAGACGAAAAAAATGTTTATGCAGACTTTATGCTTGCAAGCGACACAGAAACAATGACACATCTCTACACTCTCGTAGACGACATTGCATTCCTTGAGCCTTCTTACAAACAGACTTTAAGAAATAGAATTCTAGAAAAATATCCGTCTTACAAATTCCGTGCAAAAGAAGAAAAATCTCTTGCACCAAAAGGAATGCTCGTAACAAAGGCAAAACTCGACGAAAAGAAAGCGCTCGAAGCAAAAATGACAACCGTAGATATTCCAGAAATTGCAAGAGAAGTTGCAGAAGCAAAGGAAAAAGGCGACTTAAAAGAAAATGCCGAATACATAGCTGCAAAAGAAGCTCAGCATAAGTTGAACAACGACCTAAAACGACTCCAAGGCGAATTAAGCCGCGCAGTGATTTTTGACCCAACAACAGCGACAACATCGATGATTTCTTTTGGAACAGAAGTTACTCTAACAAACAACAACACTGGCAAAGATGAAAAGTATGTAATAATGGGACCTTGGGAATCTGACCCGGACGCAGGAATAATCTCTTACATGTCGCCATTTGGAAACGCAATTTTGGATTCAAAAGTTGGCGAAAAACTTGAGTTTACGATAAACGAAAACAAAAACAGTTACACTGTAAAAGAAATAAAACTTGCAAAATAAGCGGCAGTGATAGCAAGGGTGAGCGAAAGCGAAAACAAACGCAACGGCAAATCAATCTAGGCCGTTGCGTTTGGTCGTAGCCGTAAGGCGAAGCCCTGAATAGCACGTTTTTTGCGAAACGCAAGTGGAGCAAAAAGCCGCCCAAATAAAATTCTTATTTTTTTAAAATCTTTTCGATAGCACGCACGAGATGGGTATTTTCTTCGTGATTTTTTATTGAAACTCTATACCAACTAGAATCCATGCCGTAAAAATCTGAACAACCGCGAATAACGATCTTAAAAGTTCCAAGCGCCTGACAAAGCGGTGCTCGAAACGGATTCGGAGAATCTTCTTCAGCCAAGTCCATTGAAACTTCATTTACGAGCGACTGTTTTTTAGGTCCGTTGTGGCCTTTTTTTTCTTTTTCGTGTACATAACTGCCTGCAAAATCCAAGGCAATTTTTTGATGAGTTTCGCTTAATTGAATCAGGATATAATTTCCTTCGCCGTTTAAAACTTTTATTCCCAAATTTTCAAAAACTCTAGAAAGATATGTCCTCTCCTCTTCCACGAGTTTTCGCATCTGCTTGTGCCAGCTGTCGCTTTCTATTTCTGACTTTATAACAGCGACTCCTGTAACTTGTGCATCGGTGCTTATTGTCCAAGGACGCATAGCGTTTACAAGCGGATTGTAAATTTGTGAACTAAAGCAAAGCGCATAGCCAAGTCGTAATCCAGCCATTCCGTAGAATTTTGTAAATGCGTTTAGGATTATCAAATGAGGAAATTCATCTGTTCGTTTTATCAAAGCGCGCACATTGTCTTCTGCCAATTTTGAAAACTGACAAAAACACGAATCCAAAACAAAAACCGTGTTCCACTGCTCGCAGAGTTTTGCAATTCGTTCAATCATTTCAAACGGAAGGACGTTCCCTGCTGGATTTGAAGGACTTGCCATAAACATCAGAGGAACTCCGCCAGAAAGGATTTTTTCAAGGCGTTTAAAATCTTCTTCTGTAAACTTAAATTCGTTTTTTTCGTGCAGGGTAAGGTGCAGGATTTTTTCTTCATCGCAAGCCATCAACAAAGCGTTTTCGTATTCTGAAAAAGCAGGCTCTACTATCAAATTAAATGCAGTTCCTGAAACATTTTTTCCAAAAACCATCGAAATCAGTTGTGTTAAATCCGCCGCTCCTGAACCGCAAAGAATGGGACCATCAAATTCCCAATATTTTGCAAGAACTTCTTTTAATTCGCTGCAAGCAGGGTCTGGATAAGATGCTAAAATTCCAGGATCTAAAGACAATGCCAAAAGCGCTCTTGAAGCGGCTTTGTGAACACCCAACGGACTTGTATTTGCAGAAAAATCTAAATAATCATCAAGCCTTCTTGAATTTGTGCCACCGTGAAAAAACATGCTGTTATTATAACACTTTCACACAGCAAATTGCAATTAACATCTTTTTTTGATAGATTAAACCATTCAGATGTTACGTTTGGGATGACCTTTAGGCATCAGCAAGTATATCAATGACAACATATATTCTCTTTTTTTTGGAGGACGTTATGAATAAATACGTCAGACGGTATCTTATTGATGCAATGAGCGGAATGGCTCAAGGATTGTTCGCTTCTCTTTTAATCGGAACAATCATAAAAACTCTTGGACAGCAAATTTTAAAACTTGGCGAAAATACGATTGCAAGTTTTCTTGTTGAAGCAGGAAATTTTGCAACCGATGCGCACGTGGTTGGTGCTGCGATGGCAGTTGGAATCGGCTATGCGATGAAAGAACCTGCTCTCGTTCTTTTTTCTCTTGCCTGCGTAGGAAGTGCGGCAAATATCTGTGGCGGAGCAGGAGGTCCTTTAGCGGTTTTAGTTGTTGCAGTAGTTGCGGCAGAACTTGGAAATTTGGTAAGCAAAAAGACAAAAGTTGACATCATCGTAACTCCACTCGTAACAATTCTTTCTGGAGTTTTAATAACTTTTCTTACAGCAAAATACATAGGAATGATAGCGAGTTCCTTCGGCAACTTAATAATATGGGCGACGACTTTGCGTCCTTTTTTGATGGGAATGCTGATTTCGCTCATCGTTGGAATTCTTTTAACTCTTCCGGTGAGTTCTGCTGCGGTATGTGCAGCGCTCGGTCTTACAGGGCTTGCAGGTGGAGCGGCAGTTGCTGGATGCTGTGCACAGATGGTTGGTTTTGCGTTTCTAAGTTTTAAGGAAAACCGCTGGCAAGGGCTTTTAAGTCAAGGATTGGGAACAAGCATGCTACAGATGCCAAATATAATAAAAAATCCAAAAATATGGCTTCCTGCCTGCTTAACATCTTTGATAACAGGCCCGCTTTCAACTTGTTTTTTTAAAATGGAAATGAACGGAGCGTCTGTAAGTGCAGGAATGGGAACCTGCGGTCTTGTAGGGCAAATCGGCGTAATCTCTGGCTGGTATAATCCTTCAAAAGTTGCGATTGAGCACGGCTTAACTGCAATTCAACCGAGCGTTTTCAACTGGCTCGGGCTGATTTTTATATGCTTTGTTCTTCCAGCAATTTTAAGCCTTGCCTTTGGCTTTGTATTCAGAAAAATCGGCTGGATAAAAGACGGCGACCTTGCGTTAAGCAAATAGTTTTATAATTTTAATAATCTGTTTTATAATTATGTTGATTATTTTGCTCAAATTGGAATTTCAATACCTAAAGTCAAAACAAAAAAAATGAATGCAAGAGCAAAAATACAAAATCTCATAAATAAAACGGAAGCACAATGGAAGGAAAAACTAAATCTTTAGAAAAACTTACACAGCACATTTTCATTCTGCCGTTGGCAACAAACATAGGCGTGATTGCAATCCCTCAAAAAGATTCAAGCACAAATGTTTATTTAATAGACAGCGGCGAAGGTGAAAATCACGCAAAGTCCATAATAAAATCTTTAGAAGCAAGTTTTTCCTCTCCAAAAATCAAACTGATAATCAATACTCACTCGCATGCAGACCACTGCGGCGGAAATATCTTTTTAAAAGAAAAAACAGGTTGTCAAATTTGGGCAAGCACTGGCGAAGGGGCAATAATGCAATGTCCAGAAATTGAAACCGGTTTAATTTGGGGCGGAATGCCTGTAAAAGAATTAAAAACGCCTTATTTTGAAGCAAAAAGGTGTCGAGTAGACCGCAGTTTTAAAAATGACGAAGAATTTTCGCTTGAAAATCTCATATCCGTAAAATCTATTTCACTAAAAGGGCATTATATAGACCAAACAGGTTTTTTGCTTTGCGATACAGACAACAAGAAAGTACTTTTTGCAGGCGATGCATTGAGCGGAAGAAATGTCATAAAACGCTACTGGATACAATATCTTTTTAACGAAAGCCTGACAAAACAATCGCTGATGAATCTCTTGCAAATACAGGCCGATTTTTACATTCCAGGTCATGGGCAGAGCGTTACACAAATAGAAGGTCTTGTAGAACTAAATCTAATCGCACTGCTTGAAACAGAAAACATGATACTCGACGAGTTAAAAACGCCAAAAACTTTTGAGCAAATCTTAAAAGCTGTGGCAGACAGAAATTCCATAGACTTAAGATTGAGCCAATACGCACTGATCGGCTGCACCCTTCGCTCATATTTAAGCGCCCTCTGCGACGAACAAAAAATCGCTTACGAAATAAAAGACAACCTAATGTTTTGGAAAAAGGTTTAAAAGATTAAGGGGGGAAGTCTCCCCCTCGCTACCAAGTCCTCGTCGCTTTGCTCCTGTGGTCTTGTCCGCTACCCCCTCCAGCGGGGACACCCCGCAACGCCCCGATTAGAAGGCACAAGCAAAATGCAGAATTTTCCCCATCAGAAAAAATAGCAAAGCCGTTTTACAACTTTTAACTTACATTCATCTTTCAATTTTTAAAAGCGTCATTTTTTTTGACCAGGTGCTTTTTGACTCGGTTAAAATGCCTGTAAGGATTACAGTTTTTCCGTCGAGTTCCCTGCATTGTTCTTCCAAATCTTCTGGAATTTCAACTACAAAGGAAACTCTGTTTTTTCCATCTGGATTTTCAACAAGCACACAGGGATTTCCATAAGCAAAAAGCCCCGTAACTGTAATTTGAGAACCTTCATCCTTCTCTTTTAAAAACGAGTGGTCTGATATTTGCTGCAAACTTCCACCATTTACAGCAAAACCGTTTGCACTTTGTAAATCAAAACTTTGTGATGCAGACTGTTCAACTTTATTTTCCTGCACTCCAGTTTTTTTTGCAGAAGCACAGGAAAAAATTACTAACACTGATAGCCCCCAAAGAGTACAAACAATCAGCTTTTTCAATTTGATTCTCCAAATTCATGGAACCAGTCGTACAAAAGTTGTCCCCATTTACAGTCATTACCAAAGGCAAGTTCAGTTTTATACCAAGAAGGATATTTCTCTTGTGCAGGATAAGCTTTTCCACCGCTTGTAGTAATTTCGACAGAACCACCGCTTATAGTAAGCCCAGATATTGTATTCGATCCTTCATACAAAGAGTTTCCCTTAAAGCCGTCTCTCCATGCATAAACATTCGCGGATTTTAAAGCTGCAAGTACACCATCTGCAGCAGTGTTTAAGTCTGCCCATGCGTTAGGATTAGCAGACCCGTCTGCAAGATTCGCATCAGATAAACTATTTGCATTAAGGAAAAGGTATCCGCTGTCATAAAGCCAGGTAAAAGTTCCAAGATAACTAAACATGTTACCGTCATAAGAGGCATTCAATTCTCTAAGGGCTTCCCAGTAGGTTACAGGTCGTGTATTTGAAGATGAAGTTATGGTATATAATTTTTTTACAGTATCGTAGTACAAGCCTTTGAATTCTTTTGTTTTGGCATCCGTAATTACAACATTTGCAAAAGCATCTATAGCGATTTTTACCGCTTCCAATTTTGAGAGATCTACAAGGGTCAAAGTAGAACATTTTGAATTTAATATTGACATTGTAAATTTATTTTGAGCTGTTGGATTTGATGTATCTATGCCAAAGTTGGAAGCTAAAGCAGAACTATTGTCGCTCATCCATGTATCCCAGACAGAATCTTTAATCGCATAATCTTCTTTGTATTTTGCAATAATGGATTGTCCAACGCTTTCCATAGTCGCATCAGTCGTAAAACTTTTGATTACGGTTATATAGTCAAGTCCTCTTCCAGGCTCGTTGTTAGGAGAAGCTAAAAAGTATTTTGCATAATCTTTTAACTGATATGCTTCTTCTATAGAACCTCCAAGACAGACATCTTCAATAATCATGGAAAGTTTACCAGAAGAATAACCGCAGTCTTCCAGCACGCTGGAAACGTCGCTCGTCTTTAAGAAAGTATTTCCGCTAGAGTCTTCGTCCCAGCACATAGATCTCCTGCCACTAATTCCTGGACGCTCGTAAGTCATGCCGTTTTCAAGAGTTATTGTATTTGCAACATAAGAGCGAGGCCCGCCACCATGGTTTGAAAACTGCAAGATAACATCTGTTGCTTCATAGCGTGCTTTAACCCATTCCAAAAAGTTTTTGAGCGTATCTTTGGAAGACATATCAACTTCGCCATTTGCAAGCCAAGGATTCGAAGTTCCACTTTCTGCGGTGTAACTTAAATCTTTCGTTTTTGAAGAAAGCACACAACCACTTGAAGATGTATAAGTTGTATTAAAAGAAGAATCTGTGCCGAGTTCGTATATAAACGATCCACTGTGTTTTAACTGCGGATTTTCTGTTGAATTGCCCCTCCAGCCGTCCCAAAGAGCAACGACATTAACGCTTTTATAGTTGGACTCTGGAGTTCCATCAAGTTTTCGAATTTGATAAAGACCGTATTCAACTTCATTCATATCAAGATATATCGCATCGTTTAAGTTGTTATCGCCGTCCATATACATAATCATCAATACATCAGAAGTCTTTTTGGTGATTTTCGGAGTCGCTTTTACAGGCTCACTTTCCTTTTCTTCAGAAGAAGAGTTAATCGCTTTTACCTTAAAGGTGTATTCAGCTCCGTTTTCAAGACCTTTTATATCACATTTATTAGAATAAACCGTTTTTATTTTTGAAGAAGTTATGTCAGAAAATTTATAGTAAGTAACTTCATATCTAAAAGCAGCATAAACTTCATCCCAGCTAAGGCTCACCATAGAATCCTGTACTGAAGCAACAAGATTTTCAGGAGAATCAAAAAATTTTACATCGAAATCTTTAGAAGCACTTTCTTCACCGTTAGTTACAGTAACGGTGTAAGTTGCTTTCTCATTCGTATTAAAAGGTTCAAATTTAAAATAAGAATAATAATCCCATCCTGAATAATATTCATCAAATGTCAATTGCAAAGGCTTTGTTTCGCTTTCGCCCTTCTTTAAATAAGTTGCAGAAATCTCGGAGCAGTCGACTTTCTTTATGTTTTTTGCATATCCATTATCAAGTCTTATAGTACCGTTTTTTAATTCCTTGATAAAACTAATTTTTACGTTCCATTTTGCATTCAACTCAAAGGAAGAAGTTACTGGAGTTTTAAAATCATAAGGCGTTTTATAGTCGTCTTTGTACCAATAAGAAAAATAGCAATCTGTTCTTTCTGGTGTTGGAAGTATAGAACTCAAGTATTCGCCACTTTTTACTTTTACCGATTTAATTGGAGTTCCTCCAGCTGTGTCAAAGGTTACAGTGCAATAACCATCGTCATCATCTGCTGCGTCCGCACACGAAACAAATATTACAGACATAGCAACAAGCAAAATGAAGCTTGCGAGTTTCATAAACTTTTTAAACATATTTCCTCCATTGTTTTAAAGATTTTGAAAACTAAACATAAATGAAATTTCACATTATCTTTTTTGTGAAAAACTTAACTTTATAACTGTATTTTATAATGCCATTTAAACAAAAGTATAGTCGTAATTGCCAGATTTTCCCAAAATTTTAAATTTTTCTTTATATTTATAAAGATTTAGTTATTTTTTTTATACGAAGCACCCATAAAAAAGGGCGCCCGCACATCGCAGAACGCCCATTTTTCTTTACAAAAACTATTCAACTTCTTTGAACATATCTTTTCCTACACCACAAACCGGGCAAACCCAGTCATCTGGTAAGTCTTCAAAAGCTGTTCCTGCTGGAATTCCTGAATCAGGGTCTCCTACGGCAGGATCATAGATATGACCACAGATTGTGCATTCGTATTTTTTCATACGTACCTCCTAGATGTTTGCGAAATTTATTAAACTTCGCTGATTATTTTTATTCCGGCTGAACAACCAAGCCTTGTCGCACCGGCATTTATCATTTGTAAAGCATCCTCCAAAGAGCGAATTCCACCGCTAGCTTTTACGCCCATATCGTTGCCAACTGTTTCTCTCATAAGTTTTACGGCATGGACGCTCGCTCCAGAAGTTGCAAATCCTGTAGAAGTCTTTACAAAATCCGCACCTGCTTTTTTTGCCTGCAAACAACATTCAACTATTTCGTTATCTGTAAGGTAGCAAGTTTCAAGAATCACCTTTACAACAATTTTTTTATTGCTTCCTGTATCAATATCATCAACTGCACAGCGTACTGCATAAATTTCTTCAAAAACGTCTTCCCATAAACCGTCTTTTACGCAGCCTAAATTTACGACCATATCAACTTCGTCTGCACCTTCGCTCACACACATGGCCGCCTGGCTTGCTTTATCATCTATAGAAGATGAACCCAAAGGAAACGAAATTACAGTGCATACTTTGACATCGCTTCCTTCCAATTGTTCTGCTACAAATGGAACATAATAGGGATTTACACAGCAACTGCAAAATCCGTATAGCTTTGCTTCGTCACACAATTTTTTTATATCGTCTTTCGTTGCACAGGCAGAAAGTTGAGTGTGGTCAATCATAGATGCCAGTTCTTTTTTACTGATTTTATCCATACGATGATTAGATTATCACGGTAACCTCAATTAGCCTATGCTAAATCGTACAGAAGATTGGGATTTTTTCTTGTTCTCGAAATTTTTATGTGATACAGTTATATAAGAAAGAGTTATAGGAGGTACACTATGGCTTATAAAATCGATTCTACTGCATGTGTAAACTGCGGTACTTGTGAACCTGACTGCCCAGTTCAGGCAATCAGCGAAAATGACGGACATCGTGAAATTGAATCTGCAAAATGCGTTAGCTGTGGCACCTGCGCAAGCGAATGCCCTACTTCTGCAATTTCAGAAGAATAATTTTACGAAAAACAGTCAATCAGTCAGAAATCTGCATAGGCTAAAGACCCTTGCAGATTTTTTTTTGTCCGTTTATATTAGCCCTATGCTAAAAAAAATTATAAAAGGTTATGCAGAAATTTTATCTTCCATTTCAAAAGTGATAATACTCTTAGCGCTGTGCCTCGGAATTGGACTCGCTTTTGTGTATCCGCTCTGGTATTTTGCAACAAATTTTCCGCACACATACACATTTTTTCTTTTAGCAATCGCGGTTGTTTTCATTTTTATTTGGGCTTTAAAAAAAATAAAACGAGTTGGTTTAAGCGCATCCTTGTTTTTTTTGGCGAAAATTTTGCTCATCGCTTTTAGCGCTACAATCTTCGTTATTTTAGTTTTTAATGGCAAAAGATTTTTAACGATTCCGCTCGTAATAGCGAGCCTTTTAATCTACGGTTTTTTATCTTTAAATTCGAAAAATCATTTACGAAAATCAAATGAAGAGCCAGTTGAAGAATAGGTTTTTATTTTTTTTTATAATATTTTTCAATTTTTTTTTAACTGCCCAAGCAAGTGATGAAATACATAAGAATGATATTTTTAAAATCGAAACCCAAAAAATCGCTTTTATAGAAAATCCGTCTTCAAAAAATCTTATCTTTCGACAATTTTTAGAAGACGCTTCGTTCAACAATAAAATTTTACCAGAAAATCTTTCTCAAAAAACTCAAAATGAAGATGATTTCATCCTTTCGTTTTACAAAATCAAAGTGCCAGAAAATATGGATTTTATTTGGTTTTCTTCGAGAGTAAGTCCAGTTTACAAAGATACGATTTCAACTTTAAACAGACTTTCATCGGCAGACGCAGACATAGCAGGAAAAATCTTACTAGTTCCGTCTTTTTCGGGACTTTTTATTCCTGAAAAACCAAAATCTCCTTGGGAGCAGCTTCTTTACAAGGAATTTATAACGGACGGCTCTTTAAGGAATACAAAAGTTTTTGTTATCGATGGAGAAAAATTTTATTTTTTACAGAAAAAACGACTTTCTCCCACAATGTCGTTATTTTTTTTAGACACAAATATGGTTTCTCCTCTAAAATCCAGCGTTTTAACAAGCGATTTTGGATACAGAATAAGTCCAATTTCTGGCAAGTGGAAATTTCATTCAGGAATTGACCTTGCCTCGCCTGAAGGAGCAGATGTTTTTGCCTGCAAAAGCGGTGAAATAAGCCAGACAGGTTTTAACCTTACCTATGGCAACTACATAATAATCACACATTACAATTCCATGACAAGCGTTTATGCTCACCTTTCAAAAATTTTAGTAGAAAAGGGGCAAAAGATTAACGCAGGTTCTTTAATCGGCAAAGTAGGAAGCACAGGAGCAAGCACAGGTTCTCACCTTCATTTTGAACTTAGAAAAAACGGAAGCCCGACAAATCCTGGTAAGTTGATAAACTTTTAAATATCTCCTACCTTGTCAATTATTTTAAGAAAATTTTAAATTTCTTCTAACTTCTTAGTGTACATAAAAATACTGTTCAACTATAATATGTAGTGAATTCCACTGTGTAAAAAATATGAAAACTATTTTTTTTAATTGCAAAAAAAAATTAATATTTTTTCTCTTTTTGATTTGCTTTGCAGTCTCTGCAGAAAATTTTCGTGTCGCAAAACTGCATTTAATGGAAATTTCTTTACAAAATAAAGAAGCAAGCACAACGAGCGGAATTTTTGATGCGATTTTCATAAAACTGCCTTCCGATAAAACTTTTATAACAGGAATCGAAGTGAACATAAAAGTTCCTCAATCTGTTGCAACCTGGAGAGATACGGTTGCCTACATACTTTACAAAGATGTTTCTCCATATCCATCAGAAAAAAACATCGATTATTCGGCAACTAGAATTTCGATAAATACGATTCCAGGAAGATTGAACCACAGTTTTTACATCCCAATAAGTTCAAAATTCAATGTAAAAGAAAGCCCTTACGCAAAAATCCTTGAAAATTTTAGCGTTGATTCTTCTGACGGCATATTTTTAAGGTTCATCCTCGCTATGAAAGGCGCTCCAGAAGAACTTGAAACTGCAAAACTTGAAATAACTGCAAAACCTGTTTTAAGCAACGAGGGATATTTTTCGCTTTTAATCGATAAGGCACAGGACAAAAAAGAAAATTACAGCGTATACATAGACGACACGCTGACTCAGGAACCTTTTTCAAATTTAATTTTAAAAACAGGCGAACATCACCTTTCTGTAACAAGCGAAGCGTATAGAAATGAAGTGCGTTCGTTTTTTGTAGAACAGGCAAAAAAAACTCAGTTAAAACTTACATTGCGCGGAATAGAGCCTGTTGTAAAAATCATTTCTCCTGAAAATTCAAAAGTTTTTTTTGACGGGCAAATGCTTACAAGTTTAAAAGAGCCGTTTACAGTTTTACAAGGAAATCACGTAGTAAAATTTATAATTGGCGATTATGAAATAACAAAAACCTTAAACGCTATAAATGGACGCTCCTACAC